>RFRA01000116.1 GCA_009924725.1 Actinomycetota bacterium | reverse complement strand
TGCTGCGCGCACTGCGGGCTTCGCATTAAAAGCAATACCTAGACCGGCTGCAGCAATCATGTCTAAGTCATTGGCGCCATCACCGATGGCAATTGTTTGCTCAAGTGTTACGCCCGTTTTAGTCGCAAAATCACGTAGGGCTTGTGCCTTGGCAGCTCGATCAATAATCGGCGCTAAAACTTGTCCCGTTAATTTTCCATCGACTATCTCAAGGCCGTTGGCACGATAATTAGTAATCCCTAATTCGGCAAGTAATGGTTCAATGACTGACGTAAAACCGCCAGAAACAACGGCAACTTCGTGACCTAACTTCTGCAGTGTCTTGACTAAAGTTCTAGCTCCGGGTGTTAACTTAATTTCACTGCGTACTTCGGCCAAAATCTCGGCCGGAGCACCAGCTAAAAGAGCAACTCGTGCTCGCAGTGATGCCTCGAAATCTAATTCCCCGGCCATAGCGGCGTTAGTTATCTCGATAACTTTTGATTCGACACCAACTTTGGCCGCAAGTAGTTCGATTACTTCCTGCTGAATTAGCGTCGAATCAACATCCATCACTACTAACTTCTTTGCCAGCCTGGCTAGTCCGCCGGGGGAAACTGCGATATCAATTCCGACTTCACGCGCAACGAGGGCTAGCGATGTTCGCAACTGATCAACACTTGCCGCAGATACCTGGAATTCAACTGCGGTAACTGGGTAGGAAGCGGTACGAAAGATACGTTCAATATTGCCACCTTGGGCAGTAATTGCAGTGGCAATCTGGGTGATTGCACTTGGCTTTAGTTTCTGTGATAGGGCCACAACGTGCAGAAGGCCTTGTTTTGCCTGAATCGAACTGGTAGCCGAATCTGAAAATAAGGTCGCGATATCGACGCCTAAGTTGCTTGCGCACTCCTCTAAATCAGCTTCGATAGCACTGCTATGTGCCGGGCTTAAACCAATCAAAACTGTCAGGATCAAGCGATCACTGATTACCACCTGTTCAATATCTAACACGGTGATGGCAAAAGGTTCTAGGGTTGCAAATAGCGCTTGTGTGATGCCGGGGGCATCAGTGCCAGTCAAAAGGATCAGGCCAGTGTGTTGCGCATCGCTGCTCATATGCGCAGATTACCTTGAATTCACGCTATCTTTTCGCTCTATGGCAAGTGATACCGTCCTAACTCTCGATGAAGTAACTGTTCGTCGCGGGGCCTCAACTATCTTGGGGCCACTCTCGCTGACCTTACGCACTGGACAACGATGGGTAATTCTGGGCCCTAACGGAGCAGGCAAATCAACTCTTTTGCAATTACTCGCAACGCGAATTTTCCCATCTACTGGTTCGGCCCAAATTCTAGATAAGGAAATGGGCAAAGTTGATCTCTTTGAATTACGTACGCGAATTGGGTTGGTATCGGCAAATAGCACCACTGGTATTCCTGATGAAGAGCTTGTTCGTGATGTTGTTTTAACTGCGGCTTATGCAGTTAGTGGTCGCTGGAATGAGAGCTATGACCTTTGGGATGAGTCAAGAGCGATTGCACTGTTAACAACTTTCGGAGTTCGCTCACTAGGGGAACGCACTTATGGAACTTTGAGTGAAGGTGAACGTAAACGCGTAACCATCGCGCGAGCGTTAATGGTTGACCCTGAATTGATCTTGCTGGATGAACCAACTTCAGGTTTAGATCTGCCTGGACGTGAAGATCTCTTGACTAGGTTTGCAACTTTTGCAAGTGATCCTGCTTCACCCGCCTCAATCATCGTTACTCACCATCTCGAAGAAATTCCAGTGGGTACCACGCACGCGTTGCTTATCAAGAATGGCCAGATTGCTTACTCTGGCGCGATTGATGAAGTGTTGACCACAAACAACGTCTCAGAAGTATTCAACTATCCGCTTACTGTTCACAAAGAAGGCGCTCGGTTCTTTGCTCGCGCAAATCGATAAGAGTTGGCAGCCATTATTCGCTGGGTATGATTTAGAACTAGCCAAGATTAAAGCAGTAATTTCTGCGCAACGAATCACACCTGATTATCAGAATATTCTTCGCGTCTTTACTTTTCCAATTAACCACTACCGAGCCGTGATTGTTGGCCAAGATCCATACCCGACGCCCGGCTATGCCAACGGTCTAGCATTTAGCGTTAGCCCTGAGATAACGAAACTTCCGGCATCATTGAAGAATATATTTACGGAATATGTTTCAGATACTGGATTTAACTCTCCAACAAGCGGTGATTTATCGAGTTGGGCCAATAATGGGGTAGCTTTATTGAATACTTCGTTGACCCTAAATCTTGATAACAAGACTGAACACTTAAATATAGGTTGGCAACGTATTACTGCCGCCGCGCTAGCTGTTCTCGCTCATAATGGATCGGTTGCTATTCTGTGGGGGAGTCATGCACAGAAGATGGGTTCGGAGTTCCCAACTAGTCACAAAATTGAGTCCGCTCACCCCAGCCCGCTGTCGGCTTATCGGGGATTCTTTGGTAGTAAGCCATTTACTAACTGCAACCAAATGTTGATTTCTTCCGGTCAAGTTCCAATAGATTGGCGTTTGCCCTAAAAGGAAACGGGCCACGATTTCTCGTGGCCCGCTCCTATCAACGTTCTAATGCTCTTATGCCGTCCAATTATTAATTGGTGAAGATAAGAAGTAGATCATGAATAGACCAGATACCAAGTACAGCAGAGCGTGAACTTCTTTGCTACGGCCTTGGATCACTCTAATCAGTACGTGAGTGATGAATCCAGCGCCAATACCAACTGAGATGTTGTAAGTAAATGGCATCAAGATGATGGTTAGGAATGCTGGAATTGCGATTCCTAGATCATCCCAATCGATGTTCTTGATCTGACTCATCATTAAGAAGCCCACAATGATCAAGGCTGGAGTAGCAGCCTCGTAAGGAATAATTGCCACCAATGGAGCTAAGAAAGTGGTTAGCAAGAAGCAAACACCGGTAACAATCGAAGCTAGACCGGTTCGGGCACCTTCGCCGACGCCGGAGGCTGACTCAATGTAGCTAGTATTTGAAGAGATACCTGCGGCGCCACCTGCGGCAGCAGCGACAGAGTCAACGAGCAAGATTTTTTGAATGTTATCTACATTGCCATCTTTATCTGCAAGTCCAGCTTCGTGACCGATTGCAGTAACAGTTCCAACAGTGTCAAAGAAATCTGAAAGCAGTAATGTAAAGAGGAGAAGGATTGCAGCAACCAAAGTTACATTATCAAGTTGGAATGCTCCGAAAAGATCGAACTGTCCACTGAAATCAAACTTCGGTGTTGCCACAATGTCGGAAGGCACATTAGGAATATTCAAACCCCAACCGCCATCAACAATTGTTGGAGCTTTGTCTGGGCCATTGTCGGTAAATCCAGGAGCGATGTTGTACATCTTCTGAATGACAACGGCTAAACCTGTTGCAACAACGATACCGATTAGAATTGCACCTTTAACTTTGCGAACCATAAGACCGATCATCAGGATCAAGCCGAAGACGAAAACCACAGTTGGCCAACCAACTAGATTTCCATTTACACCAAGACCTACTGGAACTGGACCGCTCGCAGTCTTGCGCACGAAACCGGCATCAACTAATCCGATAAGAGCGATGAAAAGACCAATACCGACTGAGATAGCAATCTTTATCTGCGCTGGCACTGCCTTAAATACTGCAAC
>RFRA01000115.1 GCA_009924725.1 Actinomycetota bacterium | reverse complement strand
CTAATTACGCAAGGTCTAGAGCGTACTCAGTCAGCTTTTAATAGCTGATTTTCAGCCCGTATTTCGCAAGCCGGCAGCAACACCATTAATTGTTAGTAGTAACGCTCGAATCAAAAGTGGATCGGCATCAGCGCCTTCAGTACGAACTCGGCTTAACAAGTTAATTTGAAGTAAATTCAATGGCGAAAGATAGGCTTCCCGAACTTGCAAAGTGCGCGCAAGAATCGGTTGATCTTCAAGTAGGGATTTCTTCTTAGTAAGCAAGTTAATTTCAGTAACTGTCAGCGCGAACTCAGCTTCAATATCTACTAAGAAATGTTGTAATTCAGTCGGTACTAATTTTTCAACATAGCGACGCGCCATCACTAAGTCTGTTTTCGCTAGCGTCATTTCAACATTGCTAATAAAAGTATGAAAGAAGTGCCACTCTTTTAGCATGAGTGCTGCGATATCACCATGGTCGGCTTCGCGCGCAGCTTTCAAGCCAGTTCCAACGCCATACCAACCAGGCACAATCTGACGAGATTGTGTCCAACCAAATACCCAAGGAATTGCCCGCAAACTGCCTAAACCACTTGAGGCATCAGGGCGGCGCGATGGCCTGGAACCTAAGAAGAGATTTCCTAATTGTTCAACTGGAGTTGAAGCATAAAAATACGCCGGCAAATCAGGGTGATCGACAAGTGCGCGATATTTGGCAAATGAATTATCACTAATTGATTGCATGCAGGCATTCCAGCGCTCAAGATCTTTCGGATCTTGACGAGGTCCTCGCTTAAGAACAGTTGCCTCTAAGGCAGCAGCCAAAGTTAATTCAACATTTTCGCGAGCAAGTGAAGGCAGCGCGAATTTGTCGCTAATTACTTCACCTTGTTCAGTCATTTTTATTTCACCATCAATTGATCCCCATGGCAGTGCAATTAGCGCTTCATATGTGGGCCCACCACCGCGGCCAACTGAACCACCGCGACCATGGAATAAACGTAAGCGAACTCCGTATTTAATTGCGACATCGCGCAAGTTCCGCTGAGCGCGGTGAATTTCCCATTGACTAGTTGCGATACCCGCATCTTTATTGGAGTCTGAGTAACCCAACATGACTTCTTGAATATCGCCACGTAAAGCCAAGAGTTTGCGATAAGTAGGATTGCTAAGAAGTTTTTCTAAGATCTCACCGGCAGTTCGCAGTTCAGCAACAGTTTCAAGAAGTGGGGCAAAGCCAATTTGAGCGATGTTCTGCTCAAGGTCAACTAATCCAGCGTGCTTTCCAAGTACAACGGCAGCCAACAAATCGTCTGCACCTTTAGTCATCGAGATTATGTAGGTTTCGATGGCAGTTGGGCCAAAACGATCGATTATTTCACCAATCGCGGTAAATGTATCCATAGTTTTCGTGGCATCTGCATCAAGTTTGCTCAAATCAACTTTTTTAGTTTTAGCTAATTCAGCCGTCAAAACTTTAAACTTTTCTTCGTGGCTTAGCTCGAGATAGTCATTAGCAATATTTAGTTGTGAAAGAACATGATGGTGCGCATCAGAGTGTTCGCGGATATCCATCGTTGCGTGGGTTAAACCAAAAGTGCTGACTGTGCGAATTGTGCGCTCTAGTAAGCCAGTCGCAATCAACTCACCACGATGAGCAAAAAGAGAGTCGCGCATCAGGGTTAAATCAGCTAAAAGTTCATCAGTATCGCGGTAATCACGATGCGGCACATGTGGACCGTTGGCAGCATGACGCATGCGCGTAAAAGCCAAGCGATGCACAATTGCGGTGGCTTTCAATCGATAAGGCTCTTCGACATTTAGTCGCAAGAATCTTTCTTCGAATTCTGGGATATGTGCTAAATCTTTTTCAATTGAAGCGGTTAGTTCAGGAGTTGCGCCAACAATTCGAGTCGATACTGATAGCAGCTGACGTAGTTCATCCATTGCTGCGATGGTCACTCTTATTGCGTGACTGGCCTGCATGACCATTACATCGCGGGTTACATCGCCAGTGATATTTGGGTTTCCGTCGCGGTCGCCACCGATCCAGTTTCCAAAAGAGAGTGGGCGAGCTGTTACTGGAACGTCGATACCTAAACGTTTCATTTGTTTTGCGAAATCGTTTAGTACTTGGGGAACTGTCAATTTAAATAGATCATCCAAGTAGTAGAGCGCGTTAATTGCTTCATCAAGGGGTTCGGGGCGATCGAGACGTAGTTCATCTGTCTGCCAAAGCAAATCAATTAGTTCAGCCAATTTAGCTGCTTGTGCTGGTGACTTTTTCTGATCAAGCAAAGTGGCAACTCTTCCTAACTTATTCAAAATAGAACGTCGCGCTGCTTCAGTTGGATGCGCAGTAAATACTGGACGCACCATTAACTCAGAAACCCAGAGCGCTAAGTCAGCATCAGAAAATTCATGACCTGGTGTCTGAGCGTTTTTCGCAGCCAAGATGCGATCAGTTGCTCGGGTTAACCATGAACCACCTTCGGCACGTGCATCAGCCAATATATGTGCACGGTGAACTTGTTCAGCAACATTTGCTAAATGAAAGTAAGTACTAAATGCGCGTACCAACTGCACTGAATCTTCTACCGATAAATCAGAGAGTATTTCGCCACTATCGCCTTCGCGCACAGCCTTACGCACTGCCTCAACTAAATTGAGCAGTTCGACGCCTTCTTGGCGTACAAGGGTTTGGCCTAAGAGTTCACCTAACTGGCGAACGTCATTACGCAACTCTGCGTCATCGGCCTGAAAATTGCCTGACATGGGCTTAATCATCTCAGGTCTTTAGCAATCGCGATTACCGCAGGCGTACTTTCACCCTCATTGGGCAAGATAGAATTGGCGTAATTCGCCCCCTCCCACCTTTGGGAGTTGGGGCTTAACGGCATTTTGTAGCAGCCAAGAGGGTGGGAGGTTGTCATGCGTGGCTTATTAAATTCACTTGCCGACTTCCCGGAATTTATCGATGCAACGAGTGAAAATAATCTGCATCGATCTCATAATTTGGTCACACCGCCGCCGAGTTTTCCGTTTTTGATCGCACAAATCGCCCAATCTAGGCCAGTTCTAGTCATTAGTGGCTCTAGTCGTGGCGCTGAAGATATCGCCAGCGAACTGCGCGATTTGCATGATCGTGTTCTTGAATTTCCAGCCTGGGAAACGTTGCCGCATGAACGATTAAGCCCACGTAGTGACACTGTTGCGCGCCGAATTCAAACTCTAAACCAATTAGCTCATGCTGAGTCAAACCTGAATCCAATTGTAATCACCCCGGTGCGCGGCGTTATCCATCGCATCATTGCTGATTTAGCAAAGCAACCGCTTCAATACATCGAACAAGGACTAGAAATTTCCCTGAGCGATTTAATTAAACATTTAACTGATCTGGCTTATGTGCGAACTGATCTAGTTGAAAAGCGTGGCGAGTTTGCGGTGCGCGGCGGAATCATCGATTTATTCCTACCGCTAACAAAACACCCAGTACGTATCGACTTCTTTGGTGATGAGATTGAAGAGCTAAATTATTTTGAAGTATCCGGTCAGCGAACCTCCGAACCAGTTATTGGAAAACTTGAGATTTTTCCTTGTCGTGAGCTTTTGCTAACTGCAGACATTCAAGTTAAAGCAAATGATCTAATTTCCAAATTTCCAGCAGCAGCTGAAATGCTTGATCGAATGGCTGCGGGCATTGCTACCGAAGGCATGGAATCACT
>RFRA01000114.1 GCA_009924725.1 Actinomycetota bacterium | reverse complement strand
TATTCTTTCCAATATTTTCCGATGCATCAGAATTGACAACCGAATATGCACCTGATTCCTGTCTTACAGCTCGAATATTTTGTAAAACTTCTAATTTTTGACCGCCGAATTGAATTACCATGGCAGGATCAATAATTGTTCGAGCAGGCTTTACATCAGGCAACACAAGTTGTGCATTTGAAAATGGCCAACTCACCCGTGCGCTAACCCGCGGCAATGGCACAACTGGTGAAGATGTAACGCTTAACGTTAAAACCATCAAATCCCTGCCGCATAATCTAAGTGGCAAAAAGATTCCAGAGTTAATTGAAGTTCGCGGCGAAGTCTTCTTTCCGATTGCACAGTTCAACGAAATGAACGAAGCACTTGAAGAAGCTGGCAAACCTTTATTTGCTAACCCGCGCAACGGTGCTGCTGGGTCATTGCGCCAGAAAGATCCACGTGTTACTGCCAGTCGCCCACTTGATGTTGTTGTACATGGTGTTGGCGCCCGCACTGGAATCGATTTTTCAGCACAGAGCCAGGCATATGAGCTACTTAAAGGTTTAGGACTGCCAACAAGTGCTCGCTTTAAAGTCTGCTCAAACCGGGCTGAAGTAACTGATTTCATTGGCTATTACGAAGCTCATCGTCACGATGTTGAGCATGAGATTGATGGCGTTGTCATTAAAGTCGATGAGATTGCATCGCAAGAGAAGCTTGGGTTCACATCTCGTGCGCCTAAGTGGGCAATTGCTTTCAAGTATCCGCCTGAAGAAGTCACTACCAAGTTACTTGATATTAAGGTCAGCGTTGGTCGCACTGGCCGGGTAACTCCATTTGCGTTTATGGAGCCCGTCAAAGTAGCTGGCTCTACAGTTACTAACGCGACTTTACATAATGCCCAAGGCAGTGAACTTAGGGCGATCACCGAAGGCGACGTTGATATTCGTTGCCCAAATACTAGAACTTGCCCCGCCCAACTACGCGAACGAATTTATTACATAGCTTCACGCGCAGCTCTTGATATTGATGTTCTGGGTTATGAAGCAGCTACCGCGCTGCTTTCGGAAAAGATTTTGGAAGATGAAGCTGAACTTTTTGATTTAACGCCAGCCAAATTGGTTAAGTCGAGTTTCTTCACCAAAAAAGATGGCGAGCCAGCTGCCAACGTAGAAAAATTAATGAAGGCACTTGAAGTCGCAAAAACTCGCCCACTGTGGCGAACCATCGTGGCTTTATCAATTCGCCACGTTGGCCCAACTTCTGCGCAGGCATTGGCTACGGAATTTGGATCGCTAGAAAAATTAGCAACTGCCTCAGTAGAAGAAATAGCCGAAATCGATGGCGTGGGTGCGACTATGGCCGAAGCGATTTCCGAGTGGTTTACCGTTGATTGGCATAAAAGAATTGTGGAGCGCTGGACTGCAGCCGGAGTCACAGTGCATTTCGTAGATACCAACACCGCACCACAAACCTTGGCTGGGCTCACTTTTGTTGTCACTGGCGGCCTGGAATCCTTCACTCGCGATGGCATTGCCGAAACAATTACGGCGCATGGCGGTAAAGCGTCTTCATCGGTTTCTAAGAAAACTAATTATCTTTTAGTGGGTGCCGAACCAGGTTCTAAGTTAGCCAAAGCTGAGGAATTAGGCGTATCAATAATCGATGAAGCGGCCTTTAAGAAACTACTTGCAGGCTCGTAGTAGGCTCAGCCCATGATTATTCGTGCTTCTGAAATTGCTCGTGAGTTACCTGCGCCTCCGGTCTTCTTTGGAGTTTTAGCTTTCGTAACACTTTCCTTTCTTCTCTACTTAACACTTCGCCTCGGCAAGTAATTCAGAAAAGCTAGAGTTTGAGTCGCGGCAATCGCATTGGCCTTTATGGGGGCACTTTTGACCCGATCCACAATGGCCATCTTTATGTAGTCACTGAACTTCTAGAGCGCGATGTAGTCGATCAAATAATTCTGGTTCCAGCCGGCGAACCTTGGTTGCGCGAGAATGCGCCAATTGCATCAGGTGAAGATCGCCTCAAGATGTGTCAGTTAGCAGTTGCCGAACTTGATTTAGGTGATGAAGTTTTTGTAAATAGCATTGAAATTCGTCGCAGTGGCCCGAGTTATACGATTGATACCGTTGAAGCGTTAAAGGCAACTTATCCAAACGACACAATCGTATTAATACTTGGTACTGATGCCCATGCAAATGTTGATCAGTGGCATCGAAGTGATGAACTGAAAAAATTAGTAGAAGTTTTAGTAATTGATCGCCCCGACTTTCCAGGGTCACCAACCCTTGATATCGATGCTTTAAATATCTCGGCCACCGCAGTTCGCGATGGCGATTTTGACCTGCTGCCACCTGCAGTAGTTACCTATATAAAGGAACGTGGCCTCTATGCCCGCAAGTGATTCAGTCAAGGTGTTAACTCAGATCGCAGCGCAAGCAGCAGCCGATAAGTTCGGTACTGACATGGTTGCCATCGATTTATCTGACCAATTAGTTTTAAGTGAAGTTTTCTTGATAGTAACTGGTCAAAATGTGCGCCAAGTAGATGCAATTGCGGACTTTGTTGAAGAGAAGCTGCGTTTGGCTGGCGATAAGCCAGTTCGTCGCGAAGGTGGCGAAGAATGGATTCTGCTTGATTATTCAGATTTAGTTGTGCACATTCAGAGTGCTGATCTGCGCCGTTACTACATGCTCGATCGCCTCTGGAATGATTGCCCAACAATTAAGTTAGATGTTCGGGTTCCGGTCGAGGAGTAAAAGTTCAAAATGGCTAATCGAGTTTTATTGTGGCGGCATGGCCAGACTGATTGGAATACCGTAAATCGGTTCCAAGGTCATTCTGATATTCCACTAAATGAAGTGGGTAAGTATCAAGCTAAACATGCCGCAAGTATTTTGGTCGGAATGCAACCAACCAAAATTATCTCAAGTGACTTGTCGCGTGCCCGGGAAACTGCCCAAGCTCTTGGCAACCTAACAAATTTAACGGTTGAGGTTGATATTGATTTGCGCGAGACCAATGGTGGCCATTGGGAAGGAAAAACTGGCGCTGAAAATCGCGCCGAAGATTTGCAAAACTTTGTTCGCTGGATTGATGGTGAAGATAACCCAGCCGGCACTATTGGTGAAAAAAGAAGCGAAGTCGCTAATCGCGCAGTAGCTGCTATCAAACGCGCACTAGATGGTTTGGATAATCAGTTATTAGTAGTAACTACGCACGGCGGAACTGCGCGTTGTGTTCTAGGTTCTTTGCTCAATTTGCCGATGGCTAATTGGGGTGCGGTAGGTGGGCTATCTAATGCATCTTGGTCGATTTTGCAGACGAATCCACGGGGCTGGCATTTAGTTGAACATAATGCGGGGTCAATTCCAGAAGTTATATTGGGCGAAGAATCTGGAGCGATTTCTCCTGAATAAATAAGGTAGGGTCTGCTTCTCAAAGAAATTCGGGGCTGTGGCGCAGCTGGTAGCGCACCTGCATGGCATGCAGGGGGTCAGGGGTTCAAGTCCCCTCAGCTCCACGTGAGTTCTATTCCAACAATTCCGCAAGGCTGGAATTCTAGAAACATCGGCGATCTTTCGGGCAAAAAATTCCTAATTACTGGTGGTACATCAGGCATTGGCAAAGAAGCCGCCCGTGAATTAATTGGTGCTGGTGCGCACGTAACAATTACTGCTCGAAATGCTCAAAAAGGTGAAACAACAGCGCTCGAACTGGGCGG
>RFRA01000113.1 GCA_009924725.1 Actinomycetota bacterium | reverse complement strand
GCCGACGTGATTCGCTTTGCGCTATACATTTCAATTCCCATTGTTAATAATTATTTCTGGTTGTACACCGCAACAATCTTGGTCGAATGTGTTTCTCTTTTCTGGTCACCAGCTAAAGACGCCAGCGTTCCGAATTTAGTTCCGAAAGAGAAACTAGAGAGCGCAAATCAAGTTTCCCTCTTTGCAGCTTATGGAACTGCACCGATTGCAGCTGGGCTCTTTGCAATATTGGCACTTTTTAGCAGCGCTATAGCCTCTGCTTTTCCTAGCTTTAAAGGGACTTCAATTGATATTGCCCTCTATATAAATGCGTTAAGTTTTGCCTTTAGCGCATGGACCATTTTCCATTTACACGAAATACCAAAACGTCATGAAGCAAGCAAGAAAGCTGATTCCAGCGTCGGTAAATCACTTATCGAAGGTTATAAAGCAGTAAGTAGCTCGAAGATTATTCGTGGTCTTATTGTTGGAATGATCGGTGCTTTCATTGCAGCAGGTGCGGTAATTGGTTTAGCGAGAACTTTCGTGGGCGATCTGGGTGGCGGAGATGCTGGTTACGGCGTGCTCTTTGGATCAGTGTTTACGGGTCTTGCTATTGGAATCGCATTTGGGCCAAAAATATTTGCCCAATTCTCGCGCCGCCGCCTATTTGGTGCTTCTTTAACGGTTGCCGGCTCCTTCTTGGTTTTACTTGCGGCAATTCCAAACTTTACGTTAGCGGTCTTCATTGTAATTATTTTGGGCGCCTTCTCTGGCGTTTGCTGGGTAACTGGTTTCACGATGCTTGGCCTTGAAGTTCATGATGATGTTCGCGGCCGCACATTTGCATTTATGCAATCAATCATTCGCGTGACCCTGGTTGCGGTTCTGGCAATTTCGCCAATAATCGCGGCCTATATCGGTGAATATCGAATCAAAGTTCGTAACACCGAAGTCGCCTATAACGGTGCGGCAATTACTTTGTTATTCGCCGGTTTATTTGCCATCTTAATTGGCGCAGTTTCGTATCATCAGATGAAAGACCGGCCAAATGTTTCGATCTGGAGTGATATTGCAAATGCAATTAAGGGCGAACTCGGTTCGATTACTGGCGCGCAAACCAAAGGAATCTTCATCGCTTTTGAAGGTGGCGAAGGTAGCGGCAAGTCAACGCAAAGTAAATTACTCAAGAAGTGGCTTGAAGAAGAGGGCGAAGAAGTACTTCTTAGTCGCGAACCTGGCGGCACCGAAATGGGTAAAGATCTGCGCCGGATATTGCTGGATCATTCAACTGGTGAAATTTCACCACGCGCTGAAGCGCTCTTATATGCAGCCGATCGCGCTCATCATGTGTTCTCCAAAATTCGCCCCGCACTAGATCGCGGCGAAGTTGTAATTACCGATCGCTACTTCGATTCTTCTATTGCTTATCAAGGAGCTGGGCGAGTTTTGGTTTCAGGCGAAGTTGCGCGAATCTCTCGCTGGGCTACTGAATCACTTTTCCCAACTCTAACAATTTTGATTGATCAACCTGCCGAGATCGGACTTAACCGCTTAAAGAGCAAAGATAGATTGGAAGTCGAACCAATTGATTTCCATGAAAGAATTCGACAAGAGTATTTGCAATTAACGCTGCTTGATCCAGAGCGTTATTTAGTTGTCGATGGTCGCCAAAGTATTGAAGAAATTCATCAGGAAATTATCGCTCGGGTTGGTGAAATTCCTGGACTACGTCGCAACATACGTGATGCCCAAGGAAATCGTCTAATGAAACCGATTCGTCGCGCTGCTACAACAGCTCGAAACACTGCGCGTAAAACAGTAAAGAAGAAGTAACGATGTCGGTCTACGATCAATTAGTTGGTCAAGCCCATTTAGTAAAAATTCTAGAAGGTGCAGTGGCTGCTGCTCGAAGTGGCGAAGAGTCGCAAGAGATGACTCATGCTTGGTTGTTTACTGGCCCACCCGGAAGTGGCCGATCATCGGCTGCAGTTGCTTTCGCCGCAGCGTTGATTTGTAGCAACGATGGTTGTGGCACTTGCGTTGATTGCCGCGCCGCTAAAGCTGGAACGCATGCTGACGTTGAGATCATTCGCACCGAAGGTTTATCAATCAAGATCGAAGAGATTCGTGAGCTGCTAACGCGCGTGGCATGGGCGCCAGCAATGGGCGGATGGCGCGTAGTGGTTATGGAAGATGCTGATCGCCTGACTGAATCAGCAGCCAATGCGCTTCTTAAAGCTATAGAAGAGCCCGGAAATCGCACGGTTTGGGTGTTATGCGCACCAACTCTGCACGATGTTTTGCCAACTATTCGATCAAGATGCCGCCATCTGCAGTTAGTAACACCTAGCGCCAAAGATGTGGCAGATGTTTTGGTTAATCGCGAGGGCATTTCACCAGCGATGGCAGATTATGCCGCCCGCGCTTCGCAAGGGCATATTGGTCGCGCTAGATATTTAGCAAGTGATGAAACTATTCGCAATCGCCGAAACACAATTATTAAATTACCGATGCAGATTAACGATGTGGCATCTGCATTTAAAGCCGCTGAAACTCTTTTGAATTTAGCTACCGAAGAAGCTGAAGTTGCAGCTAGCGCCCGTGATGAAAAAGAGAGCGCCGAGTTAGCGCAGGCGTGGGGCAAAGGAGCAACTGGGCGCGGAATGGCCACCGGCGGCTCAAAAGCAATTAAAGATTTAGAGAAAGAGCAAAAATCTCGCACCACCAGAATGATTAGAGATTCTATTGATGGCGCATTGGTTGATATCGCCACTTTGTATCGCGATGTCCTGTTTTTTCAATCTGGAACACAGGGTGCGCTAATTAATGAGGAATTCGCTGCAGATATTTCTAAGATGGCAGAAAGAATCTCGCCAGCAAAAACAGTTTCAAAGATAGATGCAATCATGTCGGCTCGCACCAACTTAAGTCATAATGCAGCTCCTCTGCTAACGCTTGAAGCGCTCATGTGCCAATTAGCTCAAGCATGATTCTAAAAAAACTTGCATTAATACTTGCTTCACTATTGCTTTTGACAAGTTGTGCTGCGATTGAACCAGAACCGCTTGCTTCGCTATCGCAATATGAAACTCAAGAACTAAAGTGGCGAGATTGCTACGGAAATTACCAATGCTCATCTTTGTTAGTCCCAATTGACTATGCAGATTTATCGGTCGGCGCTTTCTCATTGGCCCTATTGCGATATCAAGCGCTAGATCAGGACCGACGTATTGGATCATTGGTCGTAAACCCAGGTGGTCCAGGTTCATCCGGCGTGGATTATGCCTATAACGCTGAATACATAGTTAGCCCAGAGATCTTGGAACGTTTCGATATTGTCGGCTTTGATCCACGAGGAGTCGGCCAAAGTGCTGCAATTAAATGCCTGAGTGATGCTGAAACTGATGCCAGTTTTGCGGCAGATCCGAAACCCGATGATGAAGCTGAATTCGCGCTATTTATCAGCGATGCTCGAGATTATTTTGCAAAGTGCACCGAAAATACTAGATATCTAACGGAGTACAGCACTTTAAATAGCGCACGCGACTTAGATATTTTACGCGCTGTTCTTGGTGATGAAAAGTTAAACTTCTTAGGTAAGTCATACGGTACTTATTTAGGTACTTTATACGCTGATCTATTTCCCGAAAACGTTGGTCGATTTGTTTTAGATGGCGCGGTAGATCCAAATGCCCACAATCGTGAGGCCATGCTTGGTCAAGCAGTTGGTTTTGAATC
>RFRA01000112.1 GCA_009924725.1 Actinomycetota bacterium | reverse complement strand
TGGCCTGCCTTTGCCTGGGAGTTTGCCTCCGAAACACCCGTGAATGACGCTCATTTGAGGAAAATTAACCTCAAGTTTGCCATCAAGATGCAGATGCGAATGATTTGCATTAACATTTTCTTATGCATATTCCTGACGGATTTATCGATCTGCCTACTTCGGCTGTTTTTGCTGCGGCCTCAGCTGGCGCGATTGCTTATTCTTTGGCTGGCGCGCGCAAGCAACTAGATGAGAAGAGCGCACCGCTTGCTGGGCTAACCGCTGTTTTCATCTTTGCGGTTCAAATGTTGAATTTCCCAGTTGCTGCCGGAACAAGTGGTCATCTATTGGGTGGCGCTCTCGCTGCAGTTCTCGTCGGCCCTTATGCAGCAACTTTAGCGCTGACCGTCGTTTTGCTAATGCAAGGATTTTTATTTGCCGATGGCGGCCTTAGCGCAATTGGCTTAAATGTTTTCAATATGGGTGTCCTTGGAGTTTGGGGCGGATACGCCGTATTTTTGTTGGTTCGAAAAGTTCTTCCGAAAAATAAATCGTCTATCTCGATTGCTGCTGCAGCGGGTGGATTAATTTCGGTACCGATTGCAGCAGTTGGATTTGTTATCCAATACGCCATCGGAGCTACAGCTACATTCTCGGTTTCGGCAGTGTTAAGCGCAATGGTCGGAACACATATTTTGATTGGTATAGGCGAAGCAATCATTACTGCGTTAACTGTAGGAGCTGTAATGGCAAGTCGTTCGGATTTAGTATTTGGTTGGAAAAATGAAACTTCTAAACTTGAGATTAGAGCGCAAAAATGATTAGTAACCGTAAATTTATTGTCATGGGTGTTCTAGTTTCGGCGCTCCTTGCTGGTGGAGCTTCTTTCTACGCTTCATCACATCCGGATGGTCTAGAAAAAGTTGCCGGAGATATTGGATTCCTGGAAACTGCGAAAGATCATACGAACTCTGGATCAGCTTTGGCTGATTATGGCGTCAAGGGAATTGAAAACGAGCGCCTCTCAGTTGGGGTAGCTGGCTTGATTGGTGTTGTTGCAACAGGTGCGATTTCTGGCGGTTTATTTCTATTGCTACGTCGCAAGAACCCTAAAAATTAAGGTCGAAACTAGCCACCACCACGGCCATGATGTGGGTGAACGGCTCTACATCCATCGGCATTCGGTAGTTCATTCGCTACCTGCGCATCCCAAAATCATTGCAGCTCTGCTCTTTATTTTTACAGTAGTTGCGACACCAATCACCTGGTGGTTTAACTTCTTGGGTTATTTCGTGCTCATCTTGGTGGTCGCGATTACCGCAAAAATCCCGCTGAAAACTCTCTTTACGCGTGCGCTCATTGAAGTTCCCTTTGTTTTCTTCGCGTTCTTAATGCCCTTTTTTGGCAAAGGTGAAGTTGTTTCAGTTGGCCCGTTTGACCTCTACCAAGAAGGTTTAATTGCAGCTGCCGGAATTTTGATTAAAGGAACCCTGGGCGTGTTAACTGCGATCACGCTTTCAACTTCGACCACAGCTCGCGAAATGTTGCGTGGCCTAGAGAAATTAAAGTTACCTACTTTGATGGTGCAGATCGCTTCCTTCATGTTGCGATATGTGAATGTAGTTAATGATGAAATGGAACGTATGAAAGTTGCGCGCGAGTCACGTGGCTTTAATGCAACTGGAATAAAACATTGGAAAGTATTGGCTACTGCGGCGGGTGCTCTTTTTATCAGATCTTACGAAAGAGGCGAACGAGTCCACTTGGCAATGCTCTCAAGAGGCTACACCGGCATATTGCCTCATGAAGAGCCACCTAAACTTTCTAAGTCAGTTTGGTTTACCGCACTTGCTCTACCAATTTCAGCTCTCACAATTCTCGCGATCAGTTTAGGATTTAACATATGAGCTCAACACCAAGTCTGTTAATTGAGAATCTCGCCTTTGCTTACCCAGACGGTAACCAAGCTTTATATGGCGTTAATTTAAAAATCGAAAAAGGTGAACGTGTTGCTCTGCTAGGCCCAAATGGTGCCGGCAAAACCACACTCGTAATGCATATGAATGGAATCCACCCGACTGCGCATGGCAAAGTTGAAGTAGCTGGGCAGTTAGTAGATGCGAAAGATAAAGAATCATTAAAATCAATTCGCTCTAAAGTTGGCATAGTTTTTCAAGATCCAGATGATCAACTATTCATGCCCACTGTTGGCGAAGATATTGCTTTTGGCCCTTACAACATGGGCAAAAGAGGTGCTGAACTTGCTGCAATTGTCGATGATGCACTTCGACTTGTCGGAATGAGTGAGTTCAAAGATCGACCACCTCATCACCTTTCATTTGGTCAACGTCGCCGGGTTGCGGTTGCAACTGTGTTGGCTATGAAACCCGAAATTCTGGTGCTAGATGAGCCTTCTTCAAACTTAGATCCAGCTAGCCGCCGCGAATTAGCCGACATTTTGCGCTCGTTAGACATCACGATGGTGATGGTTACCCACGATCTGCCTTACGCCTTAGAACTTTGCGAGCGATCAGTAATTCTTTCCGGCGGAGTAATGGTCGCTGATGGCAATACTGCTGAAATTCTAAAAAATGATGAGCTATTAAAAGCTAATCGCCTTGAATTGCCCGTTGGCTTCTCAGTTTAATTCTTCCTTGCGCGATTGCGGCACTCAATAAAACAACTAGACCGCCGACTGGTTCGTTCCAAGTAACTTTCTCGCCTAAGAAAATTATTCCTACGATCACAGCGACTACTGGAGTTACGAAAGTAACTGAAGAGGCAATTGCACTGCCAGCTGCCGCCATGATTTTGAAATTCCAGATATAAGCAAAACCACTACCGAATACTCCAAGTCCTAACATTGCCAGCACAGGGCCTAGTTCATAGTTATCTTCAGCGATACCATCAAATAAATAAAGTGGTAATAAAGTAATTGTTGCAGCTACTAATTGAGTTGCGGCCATAATTTCTGGTTTTAGCTTTAGGGGCAAAACATTTTTGCGAGAATATGGAAAGGAAACTCCATAACAAGCAACGGCTAACAGCAGTGCACCGACTGCCCACCAAGGATTATTACCTAGACCATTCCAAGCGCCCAAAACAATTAGTACACCGATGAAACCAAGAATCAAACCAATCACTTGATGGCTAGGTATCTTTTCTTCACGAAACGCGATCATGATTGCAATCAATGTCATGAGTGGTGTGACAGCGTTAATAATTCCAGCCAGGATCGAAGTAACTTCGGTTTCGGCAACTGCAAATAAAATTCCCGGAATCACATTAAGTAAAAGGGAAACAACCCATAAATGGCCCCAAGTGGATTTTTCTTTGGGTAGCCGCAAACCCATTACTTTGAGCGCAATTAACAGAGTAATCGCACCCAAAGCGCAGCGACCAAAAGCAACCCCAAATGGGGTCAAGAACTCCAGCCCCAACTTAATAAAAATGAACGAACAGCCCCAAACAATTCCGAGTGCTATATAAAGAGGTACCCAAGATTTAGTTTTCGCGGAACTCATTGCGAAAGGCTACCGATTGCCGCGTAATTCAAGTGGTAAGTGAAGTTGATAATCCAAGGTAGAATTAGGCATTGCCTCGACCGAAGCAAAGTACTTCCCTCATACAAGTGCAAAATTGCACTTTCTTGCGAGTCTTATCTCCACCCTGACCAATTTGAGTCAAACCAAGACGCGCTTGTTTACGTCTTGATTGGTGTTGATTTTCTATGGCTCTACAACCACGTACCCCTGCCCCAGGCAAAGCTCGACGAGCGGCCGC
>RFRA01000111.1 GCA_009924725.1 Actinomycetota bacterium | reverse complement strand
CTAAAGCGTTGAGAATTAGCCCTCAGTGAGTGCTTGGCGAATTCGATTCTGTGAAGCAGATAATCGCTCTTTGGCGGAATTAGCGTCGATATTTAATAAAAGCATCAAAATCGCAACTTTCACTTGATGTCCTGAGTCATTTAGCGCAGCGGCTGAGGCAGCTTTGGTTGCACCGGTTGCTTTCTCAATGATTCGGATTGCTCGATCTTGTAATTTCTCATTACTGATCTGCAAATCGACCATTAAATTTCCAAATGTCTTACCTAGTCGGACCATGGTTACAGTTGAAATCATATTTAGAACTAACTTTTGAGCTGTGCCAGATTTCAATCTAGTAGATCCAGCCAATAATTCAGGGCCAGAGTCAACATCGAGGGCATGAGCACTTCGCTTGCCAGCTTCAGAATTTGGATTACAAGTGATCGCAATTGTGAGTGCGCCAACTGAATTTGCATAATCTAAAGCGCCAAGTACATAAGGCGTACGACCACTTGCTGCAATTCCTACTACACAATCAGTTGCTTTTAGATTTATTGATTTTAAATCTGCGATACCGAGTTCGGGGCGATCTTCGGCACCTTCGGCAGGTAAACGTAGAGCTGAATCTCCGCCGGCGATAAATGCAACTACTTGATCAGTACTAACTGAAAAAGTTGGACCGCATTCAGCGGCATCAAGCACACCAAGACGACCAGATGTTCCGGCACCTAAATAAACTAACCGACCACCTTGTAACATCCGATCAACAACTTCATCAATTGCTTTTTCGATTCGTGGCAAAATTGCATTTACTGCTTTAGGAACTTCGGTATCGCTTTCATTCATTGCCTGCAAAAGCTCAGAGATCGACATGACATCAAGTAACTGGAACTTTGCGTCAACTTGTTCAGTGCGCAAAAGTCCTAGCTCTGGTTCGTTTTGATTAATTGTCATTCTTGCCTCTCTAGTGCGCTAAGAATAGGCAGAGAAAAGGGCATTAAACAACTACTGTTTCAATGGATTCTTGACCTGATTACCTCAAAGCCATAAGTTTGCTGAGTGATTATCTCTGCAGCCACCGTGCTGATCGATCAAGAGCTGCAGAAAGAGGTATGGCTAGAGATCGAAGAAGGTGTAATTCGCTCGATTAATAGCGGAACCACACCTGAATATGATTTTCGTTACGAAGGGATACTGATCCCGGGTTTTGTTGATATTCATTGTCATGGCGGTGGCGGTAAATATTTTGGCAGTCTGACAGATTCGCAAATTGAGCAAGTAATCACTACTCACCGCGCTGGCGGAACTGTCGCTGGCTTAGCCAGTTTGGTTACTGAGCCAATTCCAAATCTAATTTCGCAGATCAAGCGATTGGTGCCATTTGTCGAGCGTGATGAAATCGCAGGCATTCATTTAGAAGGTCCATACCTTTCACATGCCCGTTGCGGAGCACATGATCGAAATCTTTTGCGCACGCCAACTATTTCTGAAGTCCAAACTTTGCTTGATGCTGGGCAAGGTTTTATCAAAATGATCACCATTGCTCCTGAGCTCGATAGTGCACTAGAAGTTATTGAGTATTTAGCAAAATCAGGTGTTATTGCCGCAATTGGTCATTCCCAATCAGATGCTGCAACAGCTCAAGCCGCAATTGATCGCGGCGCAAGCGTGGTTACTCATTTCAACAATGCCATGCCTAAAGTTGTTGATGGATCGGGCACCATGTCGACTGCAGTTATGAGCGAGTCGCGGGTAAGCCTGGAATTGATTCTCGACGGCGAGCACGTGGCCACAAATATTGTGCGTGATGTTTTCGAAGCGGCGCCAAATCGTATTGTCATGATCACCGATGCCATGTCTGCCGCCGGCTCAACTGATGGAACGTACAAAATCGCCAACCTTGAAGTAACCGTTAAAGATGGCGTGGCACGTTTAGCCTCAAATGGTGCGCTGGCGGGGAGTACTTTGACCATGGCCAAAGCCTTTAGCCATGCTTTAAATGAGATCGGAATCAGCATTACCGAAGCAGTGCATGCTGCATCAACGCTACCGGCACTAATTCTGGGGCGGTCTGACTTGGGTGAAATTGCAGTAGGTAAGAGTGGTTTACTGAATCACTTAGCAAAAAACGGCGAGATCACCCCAATAAAATGTTAATTCGCCCAGCAACTAAATCTGATTTACCAGCCATCATGCAATTGATTCATGATCTTGCGCTCTATGAGAAAGCGCCTGAACAAGTAGAAACAAATGAGACCGAAATTGGTGCAGCACTTTTCGCGGATGAACCAAAAGTTTTCTGTTCAATTGCAGATGTTGATGGTGAAGTAGTTGGTATTGCCATCTGGTTTCTTAACTTTTCAACTTGGCAAGGTAAGCATGGAATTTATTTAGAGGATCTATTCATCAAACCTGAATACCGCGGAAACGGTTATGGTTTAGCGATGCTTAAGCACTTAGCTGCTATTTGTAACGAGCGCGGCTATGGTCGTTTTCAATGGTGGGTACTCGATTGGAATACGCCAGCAATTGAGTTTTATAAATCGCAAGGCGCAGTAGCCATGGATGAATGGACCGTTTACCGCGTTAGCGGCGATGCTCTGAAGGAACTTGGAAAGTAGCAGCAGTTAAGCAGTAGGTGCTTGAGCTAAATCTTCTGGTGAATCTGGTGTTATCGCTTTTGGCGAACCAGTGAAAGTGAATTTCGCATCTGCGCCTTCGCCCTCAACATCAACCACAATAATCTCGCCAGCCTTTAACTCGCTGAACAAGATTCGCTCTGAGAGTGAATCCTCAATTTCGCGTTGAATGGTGCGACGTAATGGACGAGCACCAAGTAGTGGGTCGTAACCGCGAGCAGCAAGTAAGTCCTTAGCCGCTTGAGTTAACTCGATACCCATATCTTTTACCTTTAGGCGCTCATCAAGGGAGGCAATCATCAGATCAACGATCTGAATAATTTCTTCCTTGTGTAGCTGATGGAATACCACGATGTCATCAATACGGTTTAGGAACTCTGGGCGGAAGTGCGACTTAAGCTCATCGCCGACCTTTGCCTTCATGCGCTCGTAATTTGAGAGATCATCGGAAGAATTCGCAAAACCAAGACCGGCGCCCTTAGAAATATCTTTAGTTCCGAGGTTGGTAGTCATAATGATCACGGTGTTTTTGAAGTCAACAACGCGACCTTGTGAGTCAGTTAAGCGGCCATCTTCTAGAACCTGCAAGAGTGAGTTGAAGATATCTGGGTGAGCTTTTTCGATTTCATCGAATAGCACAACTGAGAATGGGCGACGACGTACTTTTTCAGTTAGCTGACCACCTTCGTCATAACCAACGTATTGCGACAAAGCTTTGATCGCTTGATCTTGGCCAATTACGCGCTTGTGCAATTCATCTTCCATGCGTAGCAAGCGAGCAGTTTCTTCTTCAGTTAACTTAAACACTGGAATACCAGTTGCGATGGATAAAACCTGGGCGATGAGTTCTTCATCAACTTCAGTTACCTTATCGAGATCAGTTGCTTTCCAATTCTTCTCAGCTTCGGATTTCTCAGAAGCAAGTGTTTTTTCAAGATCGCGGAAAGATGCGGCCTTTTCAAAATCTTGACCATCAATTGCTGACTCTTTTTCTTTACGTGCAGCTGAGATTTTTTCATCGAATTCACGAAGTTCAGCAGGTGCGGTCATGCGCTTAATGCGCAGACGTGAACCAGCTTCATCAATCAAATCGATTGCCTTATCTGGCAAGAAACGATCGGAAACATAGCGATCAGCCATGTTT
>RFRA01000012.1 GCA_009924725.1 Actinomycetota bacterium | reverse complement strand
CCAGTTTCCGTCGCTCCCGCTGCAATTGCATCGCGTACGGCATGTGCCCCAGGGAAAAGTGGCAGTAAAGCGGGGTGACTATTGATTACCTTAAATGTCTGCACAAATTGCGGTGCCAAGATTCGCATGAAGCCAGCACTGACTACTAGATCAGGTTGATATTTTGTTACTAGCGAAAGTAGTGCTTGATCCCAGTTCGCTCGATCTCCGATTAACTCAAGTAACTCAACTTTGATATCGAACTCATTTGCGATTTCTATGACTTTTGCAGCGGGTTGATCGCAGATCAGGGCGGCGATTTCGTAATCCTTTTCAGCGGCGAAGACTGCTCGAGCTAAGGTGCCCGATCCGCTAGCCAGAATTACGACTTTCTTCATCTGGCTCGATCTAACCGTGGCAGAACTCGCGCCAAACCAATGCCAATAGCCATTTCCACGCCAATCGCCAAGGTAACTTTCCAGATCGAAACACCCACTGCGCTAAGCGCTTCGGTCATCAATGATCCGCTAGCTGCCCAACTGATAAAGGCCATGGCCAATAAAACTAAGGTAAAAGTTTGCCAAAGTACTTCTGGCCGTTGATTTAAAGTCCAACTTGTAAGTGCCACACCAGCTGCTACAAAAAGTAGAACTGCGATTAAAGCCCAGTGAAATTTACCTGTTGGCAGCGCGCCTAGAATTGGCAGTGCAGGAATTTCCGGAACTTGATATGAAAGCGGCGAAATTATGGTTCCGTTACCAATTGCAAAACCAACACCGGCGAAATAACCAAGAGTTGCAACAGCAGCATTAGGCAAATAGAGCACATTTAGAATCAGTAGCAATAATCCACCCAGAATACCTGGTTGTAAAACTTGAGTTAAATCTTTAACTGTTGCCAAATTGATAAGTAACGAAACTCCTAGAATTAAGAAAGCAAAACCCAATAAGGCGGCAATAATGCGAGTGGCAAAGAAAATTGGTAGTGATGAGAATTTCCGGCGTTCAGCGCTCAGAACTGAAAGTGTAGCAATCGGAATCGTGACAAGTGGCGTTAAATACCAAACTGGTTTGACCGCTTCTGTTGTCACAAAGAAAGCAATAGCAGCTGTGATACCTGCATACAACGAAACAAATAGCGTGCGCGCTAGTGCAATACTTTGGTAATCGTTATCTAACCTTTCAATGCTGCGTTTGAAGCCACTTCGAATAGCCAAGACTGGAAATAGCAGGGCTCCGAGCGGTAAGTAAGTTAACCAACCAGCTGCTGCGCCATCTGAAATAGTTAAATTAAATGCTAAATGATGCGCACCAAGCCAGAGCCAGATTGCGGCCCGAACTGGGTCAGAAGTATTTCCATTAGTACTACCTGCCGTCGCCCATGCAATTAGCGAAAGAAATGCGATTGGCAGCAGAACAACTGAAATACTACGTACAACTTGAGCCAACGTGACCGCAAGGACTCGTTGGAACATTGTTGTTAGCGACCCATAATGGCGCGTAATAAACGCGCCGTTTCACTTGGGGTTTGACCCACTTTAACGCCAGCGGCTTCGAGGGCGTCTTTCTTGCCCTGAGCTGTTCCGGATGAACCCGAAACGATCGCTCCGGCGTGACCCATAGTCTTACCTTCAGGAGCAGTGAAGCCAGCAACATAACCAACTACTGGCTTAGTTACATATTCAGCAATGAATGCTGCAGCACGCTCTTCAGCATCGCCACCAATTTCACCAATCATTACGATTGCTTCAGTTTCAGGATCATCTTGAAATGCGCGTAAGCAATCAATGTGCGTAGTGCCGACTACTGGGTCGCCACCAATACCAACTGCAGTACTAAAACCAATATCACGAAGTTCAAACATCATTTGGTAAGTCAATGTGCCGGACTTGGAAACTAAACCAATTGGACCAGAACCTGTGATGTTTGCCGGAATAATTCCGACATTTGATTTACCGGGACTAATCAAACCTGGGCAGTTTGGCCCAATGATGCGAGTAGTTCCATTAGTTAATGAGTACGCATAGAAACTTGCTGAATCATGAACTGGAATTCCTTCGGTGATTACAACTACCAGTGGCATTGCAGCATCGATGGCATCAACCACTGCTGCTTTCGCAAACTTAGGTGGTACGAAAACTACGGAAACGTTGGCACCAGTTGCGGCCATCGCTTCACCCACAGTATTAAAGACGGGCAAGTTGTGACCATCGATCTCAACTGATTGACCACCTTTGCCAGGTGTTACGCCACCGACAACTTTAGAACCAGATGCCAGCATGCGGCGAGTGTGCTTAGTTCCTTCAGAACCAGTCATGCCCTGAACGATAATTTTTGAATCAGCGTTAATGAAGATCGACATTTACTTAGCCGCCAATTCTGCTGCACGATTTGCAGCGCCATCCATAGTGTCGAGCTGCTCAACCAGCGGGTGGGCTGCAGCAGTCAAAATTGCGCGACCTTCAACAACGTTGTTGCCATCAAGGCGAACCACGATTGGCTTAGTGGCCTGAGCGCCAAGTAATTCAAGGGCTTGCACGATGCCATTTGCTACCGCATCACACGCAGTTATGCCACCAAAAACATTTACGAAAACGCTTTTAACATCTTTATCGCCCAAAATAATTGAAAGCCCATCGGCCATAACTTGAGCTGATGCACCGCCACCAATATCTAGGAAGTTAGCTGGGCGGACACCACCGAATTTTTCACCGGCGTAAGCAACCACGTCTAGTGTGCTCATTACCAAGCCAGCGCCGTTACCAATAATGCCAACTTGGCCTTCGAGTTTTACATAGTTCAAATTCTTAGCTTTAGCTGCAGCTTCCAGAGCATTCTCGGCTGCTTGATCAACAAGTGCTTCATGATCAGGGTGGCGGAAGCCAGCATTGTCATCGAGAGTTACTTTGCCATCTAAGGCAATGATCTTGCTATCAGAAGTTTTAACCAGCGGGTTTACTTCAACGAGTGTGGCATCTTCAGAAACAAAGGTTTCCCAAAGTTTTACCAGCACTGCCGAAACTTGATCAGCAACATCGGCTGGGAATTTTGCAGCTGCAATAATTTCGGAAGCGCGAGCAAGATCGATACCAACATTGGAATCAACTGGAATCTTGGCCAACTTCTCAGGGGCAGTGTGTGCTACTTCTTCAATTTCCATACCGCCGGCAACAGATGCCATAACTAGGAAGGTGCGGTTTGATCGATCAAGCAGAATTGCTAAATAATATTCAGATTCAATTGGCGCAGCTGCTGCAATCATTACAGTGCGAACTACGTGGCCTTTAATATCCATTCCCAAGATTGCACTTGCTTTTTCGCGAGCATCAGCTGGATCTACTGCCAACTTAACGCCACCAGCTTTTCCGCGGCCGCCAACTTTTACTTGAGCTTTAACGACTACTTTGCCGCCAACTTTGGTAGCGGCTGCTTCAGCTTCATCAGCTGTAGTTGCGATCGCAGCTGGCAGTACAGGTACGCCATGCTTTTCAAATAGATCGCGAGCTTGGTATTCGTATAAATCCACTAGTTAACCGCTTTCCTTGTTTACGTAAGAGCGCGAACGACGCGTAAAACCTGCCTAATACTAGAGCTTCTCGACAGGTGCATAGCGCAATAGCAAACGCTTATCGCCATATTGGCCAAAGTTAATGGTGGCCTCGCTCTTATCGCCCTCGCCGGCAGTGCCGACAACGGTGCCTAAACCAAATGTGTCATGTGACACACGATCGCCAATTGTCAAAGTAATTCCAGAAGGCGCCTTGCGCCCAGTTGCTCGTGGTGGTGGCGCCGTTGCAACTCGTGGTTTGCGAATCAGCGATGGCGAGATCACGTTGTGATTTCGCCATTCAATTACATCGGCTGGAATCTCATCGAGAAATCTTGAAGGCGGATTGTAATTTGGTGCACCCCAGGAAGATCGGTATTCAGCACGTGAAATATATAGTCGCTCTTGCGCGCGAGTTAAGCCAACGTATGCCAATCGACGTTCTTCTTCAATTTCATCTTTCTCGCCTAATGTTCGCGAATGCGGAAAGATGCCATCTTCCATGCCAGTTAGAAATACCGTGGGAAATTCTAAACCTTTAGCGGTGTGTAACGTCATTAAAGTTACTACCCCACCATGATCTTCGCCTTCTGGGATTTGATCTGAATCGGCAACTAACGAAACTTTTTCGAGAAAACCAGAAAGTGAAATCTCTTCGTCTTCAGTGAGTTCTTCAAAGGGACGTTCTTCATATTCCATCGCAACAGCTAAGAGTTCCTTTAAATTCTCAACGCGGACTTCATCTTGCGGGTCTGTACTATTTGCTAGCTCGGCTAATAAACCAGACTGTTCAAGGACTGCCTCGACGATTACCGAAGGACGCACTTTAGCTTCTACTAAAACGGCTAAGGCGCTAATCATGTCGGTGAATTGTTTAATTGACTGCGCAGCTTTAGGTGGAATTTCAGGTGCATCCGCTGCAATCAAGCCACCCCAGAAGGAATAGCCACGAGACTTTGCATGTGCTTCAAGGATCTCAAGCGCTCGATCGCCGATACCGCGCTTTGGATAATTAATTACTCGGCGCAATGAAACTTCGTCTTCGGGGTTTGCAATAACTCTTAAGTAGCTGAGCAGATCTTTTACTTCTTTTCGCTCATAGAAACGAAGCCCGCCAACTACTTTGTAAGGCAGCGCAGCTCGCATAAATACTTCTTCAAAAACACGAGATTGGGCATTCGTGCGATAGAAAACTGCCGTTTGGCCCGGAGATGAAAGGCCTTTATCCATCAGGGAGCGAACTTCATCTTTTACAAATTCAGCTTCATCGTGTTCGGACTCAGCAACATAGCCAACTAGTGGCGCACCAGCACCAGCTTGTGACCAGAGGTTTTTTTCTTTGCGTGACTCATTTTGAGTGATTACCGCATTTGCGGCATTAAGAATATTTTGGGTTGATCGATAATTCTGTTCAAGCAAAATTGTGGTCGCATTTGGGTAATCAAGTTCGAACTGCATAATGTTTCGAATAGTGGCACCACGGAAGGCATAAATAGATTGGTCAGCATCGCCCACCACACACAGTTCAGCCGGCGGTAGACCTTCAAGATCAGTACCAACTAGCTCGCGGACCAGAATGTATTGCGCATGGTTGGTGTCCTGATACTCATCTACCAAAACGTGACGAAAACGTGAACGATAACGAGCTTTAGCTTCGGGAAAGCGCTGCATAACCTCGACCGTCTTTAGAATTAGATCATCAAAATCCATCGCGTTTGATTGTTGTAGCCGACGTTGATAGAGCGAATAAACATCTGCCACAACTTCTTGAAACTGATTAGTGGCAGCATTTAGGTAATCAGCTGGCCCTAGTAGTTCGTTCTTGGCATTGCTGATAACTGATTGAAATTGACGCGGCGGATAACGCTTTGGATCAAGATTTAAATCTTTAGAAACAATCGTGATTAAGCGCAAACTGTCGGCCGAATCATAAATTGAGAAAGAATTGCTGTAACCCAATCGCGCTGCTTCTTGCCGCAGGATTCGCACACAGGCCGAGTGAAAAGTAGAAACCCACATTGATTGGGCAACTGGGCCGACTAATTCTTTAACGCGCTCTTTCATCTCACCGGCGGCCTTATTGGTGAAAGTAATCGCCAGAATTGAATATGGGGTCGCGTTGCGCCGTGCCATCAAATAAGCGATCCGCCGGGTTAATACTCGAGTTTTGCCAGATCCGGCACCTGCCACAATCAGAAGTGGCCCACCAGCATGAACTACGGCAGCGCTTTGTTGCGGATTGAGCCCCGCAATTAGCGGATCGTTAGTGATTTCGGTGCTGCTCATGGCGCGCAGTCTATTAGGCTACGGCGACAGAATTGTTTAAGGGAGCAGATACATGGAACCGATCGCAGATAGTGAGATCAAGCGAGTTCTCGTTGTTAATGCCCACCCCGATGATTCTGATTTCGGTGCATCAGGCACCATCGCGCAATGGGTAAAAGCCGGCATTGAAGTTGGTTATGTTCTTTGCACCAATGGTGACCAAGGTGGCGAAGAATCTGGAATTCCGTTAGAAGAAATGCCACAAGTGCGTCAACGCGAACAACGCGAAGCTGGCGCAATTATTGGTGTCACTGACATTACATTTTTGAATTACCGCGATGGTTGGCTCGAACCAACAATTGCGCTACGTAAAGATATTGTGCGCGAGATTCGCCGCTTTAAACCAGATCGCCTGGTTTGTCAGAGTCCAGAACGTAATTGGGATCGCATCGGCGCTAGCCACCCAGATCACTTAGCTGCTGGCGAATCCGCAATCCAAGCGGTTTACCCAGATGCTCGAAATCCCTTTGCTTTTACTGACCTAAAGGAGGCTGGCTTCGACCCTTGGCGCGTAAAGGAAATTTGGGTAATGGGACATGCGCAACCTGATCACTGGGTGGATATCACCGAAACATTTCCATTAAAAGTTAAGGTGCTTCAAGCACATGCTTCGCAAACTGCGCACAATACGGAGTTAGAAAATATGTTGCGTGAATGGGGAATGCGCAATGCTGCAAATGGTGGCTTTGCTGATGGAGTTATTGCCGAAGCTTTTAAGATTGTAAATACAAACTAGCGAACAATAACGCGGCGAATTTCCACATTCTGAACCGGGAAACCATCACCGTTGTAGTAATACTTGCCATCTTGACCTTGCTTAGCCGCACCTGCCGTTGCAATTGCGCGCAGAATATCTAAACCACTGGTGATGCGACCCCATACTGTGTAATAAGGGTTAAGCGCTGAATCTTCATATACAAAAAAGATCTGACTGCCATTTGTGTTCTTGCCAGAGTTGGCCATTGCCAAAGTTCCAGCTGGATACGTCATTGTTTGACCAACTGGCAAATTCTCATCTGGAATTCCGGTCCAAGGTTTGCGATTAAAAACTGGTCCACTAGTTCCGGTTGCGGTTGGATCGCCACATTGCAGGACAAATAACCCTTGCGTAGTTAAGCGATGACAAAGTGTCGCATTATAAAAACCACGGCTAGCAAGTGTGGCAAGCGCAGTTAAAGTTTGGGGCGCCTTTGCCCCAACTGTCTCGACCACAATATCTCCACAATTAGTTACAAAAGTTAAAGTAGTTGGCAAAGTTTTAGCCACGCTCTTTGGTTGTAAAACCGACGGAGATGAATGTGGCTTAGAAGTTATTTTGCTACAAATCTTTACTGGCTCTTTAGTCGATGCCGAAACTGCTGGTGCTAGCGAGACGGCCAGAACAATTGCGGTAGCGATAACTAAAGTGCGTTTCATGATGGCTAAATAGTACCGATTGCTCGGGTTACTCCCACTCGATTGTTGCTGGGGGTTTGCTAGTAATATCCAGAGTAACTCGATTTACTTCGCGAACTTCGTTAGTAATTCGAGTAGAAATCTTGGCTAGAACCTCGTATGGAACCCGAGACCAGTCTGCCGTCATCGCATCTTCACTTGATACTGGGCGCAGCACTATTGGGTGGCCGTAAGTGCGACCATCGCCTTGTACGCCAACACTTCGTACCTCAGCCAATAGAACGACCGGGCATTGCCAAATCTCACGATCTAGGCCAGCAAGCTTTAACTCTTCGCGAGCGATGGCATCTGCTTCACGCAATATTTCTAACCGTTCGGCAGTTACTTCACCAATGATGCGTATTCCGAGGCCGGGGCCGGGAAAAGGTTGGCGCCAAATAATCGCTTCAGGTAAACCTAGCTGCAAACCAACTTGGCGAACTTCATCTTTAAATAAAGTGCGTAACGGCTCGATTAATTTAAATTTAAGATCAGCCGGCAAGCCACCAACATTATGGTGCGACTTAATATTGGCGGTACCTTCGCCGCCACCTGACTCAACTACATCTGGATAGAGCGTGCCCTGTACTAAGAATTCGACATCTCCTCCAGCTGCAATATCGCGCGCAGCTGCTTCGAAGGACCGGATAAATTCGCGACCAATAATCTTTCGCTTAGTTTCCGGATCAGTTACGCCAGCTAATGCGGTCATGAACTGATCAACGGCATCGACCACAACTAAGGAGACTCCGGTAGCAGCAACAAAGTCACGTTCCACTTGTTCAGATTCGCCCTTACGTAACAAGCCATGATCGACAAAAACGCACGTCAATTGGTTTCCGACCGCTGCTTGAATAATCGCAGCAGCTACCGCCGAATCAACGCCACCAGATAGTCCGCAAATTACTCGCTTATCGCCGATGACTGCTTTTGCTTTGGCGATTTCAGTTGCGGCAATATTTTCTGAGGTCCAATTAGGTTCGCAACCAGCAATCTCAATTAACCAACGCTTTAAAATCACTTGGCCTTGTTCAGAGTGCAGAACTTCTGGGTGGAACTGAACGCCAGCTAATTTTCCATCGCTACTTTCAAAGGCCGCAATCGGCGTATCGGCAGTTACGGCGCAAATTGTGAAACCTGCTGGAGCGGTTGTAACCGCATCACCATGGCTCATCCAGACGTTTTGTTTAACTGGCAGCCCGGCAAATAATTTGGCACTTGTTGTTGCGGTAATTTCAGTTCGGCCGAATTCAGATTTTCCAGTTTGGCTAACTACCCCGCCAAGAGCTGCCGCCATTGCTTGAAAGCCATAACAAATACCAAATACCGGAATACCTAATCGCAAAATATTTTCATCGAACTTAGGCGCCCCTGATGCATAAACGCTAGAAGGACCGCCCGATAAAATTATTGCACTTGGTGCTTTGGCAGTTACTTCGGCCGCGGTAATTGATGAAGGCACGATCTCAGAGAAAACATTTGCTTCGCGAACTCGGCGCGCGATTAACTGCGCATACTGCGCACCAAAATCAAGAACAAGTACTGGATTAGCCACGGTTAATAAGTACCTCGACGCGCTGGAATTCCTTAACATCGGAATATCCGCAAGTAGCCATTGCGCGGCGAAGTGCACCGAATAAGTTCATGGAACCATCGGAAGTACTAGATGGTCCGAGCAAAATTTCTTCGAGTGTGCCAACTGTGCCAACTGCAACGCGTTCACCACGAGGTAGTACTGCGTGATGTGCTTCAGAACCCCAGTGCCAACCTAAGCCAGGAGCTTCAGTTGCTTTTGCAAGTGGTGAGCCCATCATTACGGCATCGGCACCCATGGCAATTGCTTTTGCGATATCACCGCTGCGACCAACGCCGCCATCGGCAATAACATGTACATAACGGCCACCAGATTCATCGAGATATTCGCGACGAGCAGATGCAACTTCAGCAACAGCAGATGCCATTGGAACTTGAATACCTAAAACTTTGCGAGTGGTGTGCGCTGCGCCGCCACCAAAACCAACTAAAACACCAGCTGCACCTGCGCGCATTAAGTGCAGTGCACCAGTTGCAGTTGCAACGCCACCAACAATTACTGGCACGTCGAGTTCGTAAATAAATTTCTTCAAGTTAAGCGCATCATCGCGAGTGGCAACGTGCTCGGCACTAACTGTGGTTCCGCGAATAACGAAAATATCAACACCGGCATCGACTACAGCTTTATGTAGTTCAGCTGTGCGTTGTGGTGAAAGTGATGCCGCAACAGTTACGCCAGCTTCGCGAATTTGCTTGATGCGTTCTTTAATCAGTGCTGGCTGAATCGGTGCGCTATAAAGTTCCTGCATACGACGAGTTGCCTGCGCATCAGGCATTGAAGCGATTTCACCCAGCTGTATGCGAGGGTCTTCATAGCGAGTCCAGAGGCCCTCGAGGTTTAGAACACCCAGGCCGCCTAGCTTGCCGATTGCGATTGCAGTTTGTGGTGAAACCACTGAATCCATTGGTGCTGCCAACATTGGTAATTCAAATTTATAAGCATCGATCTGCCAAGAAGTTGAGACATCTTCGGGGTCACGAGTACGACGAGATGGCACAATCGCAATATCGTCAAAAGAGTAAGCCTGGCGAGCGCGCTTGCCGGGTGCAATTTCAATCTCGAACATTTTTCTTGGCCCTAGCCTTTCTTCGCATAGTTAGGGGCATCTGCCACGTGCAATACATCATGCGGATGGCTCTCTTGTAGGCCAGCTGCGGTAATTTGAATTAGGCGACCATCGCGACGCAATGTATTGATATCTGGAGCTCCGGCATATCCCATTCCAGAGCGCAAGCCACCAACTAATTGATGAACTACTTCGGCCACAGTGCCGCGATATAAAACTTTTCCTTCGATGCCTTCAGGAACTAATTTATCTTCAGATAAAACATCGTCCTGCATATAACGATCTTTGGAATATGACTTCTGCTCACCGCGCGATTGCATTGCACCAAGTGAGCCCATTCCGCGATAGCCCTTGTATTTACGGCCATCGATTTCAATTAGTTCACCGGGTGATTCTTCACAGCCGGCAAGTAATGAACCAAGCATTACCGAATTTGCGCCAGCGACAAGGGCTTTAACAATGTCACCTGAATATTGCAGACCACCATCGGCAATCAACGGAATACCCGCTTTGCCACAAGCTTTGGCAGCTTCCATGATGGCGGTAATTTGCGGAACCCCAACACCTGCCACGATGCGAGTAGTGCAAATTGAACCTGGGCCAACACCAACTTTTACGGCATCAGCTCCGGCATTAATTAAAGCTTGTGCACCTGCTCGAGTTGCCACATTGCCACCAATAATTTCGGTAGTTGGCGAAAACTTCTTAATGCGGGCAATTGCATCGAGTACCGCGCGATGGTGACCGTGCGCCGTATCGACAACAACTACATCAACGCCAGCTTCAATCAGTGCTTGCGCACGAGCAAATCCATCGTCGCCAACGCCAACGGCTGCGCCAACCATGCCCACGTTCTTAACTAATTTAACGTGAGTTACTTGCTCGGCGATGGGCAAATTACGGTGAATGATGCCGATTCCGCCGGCTTTAGCCATTGCGATTGCGAGCTGTGATTCAGTTACGGTATCCATCGCAGATGAAATCAGCGGAACCGCCAACTTAATATTTTGAGTTAGTTGAGTTGAAGTCTCGACTTCAGAAGGAACAACTTCAGAGGCATCTGGCAATAAGAGCACATCGTCGTAGGTCAGGCCCATCATTGCGATCTTGTCATCGCTCATTTCGGCCCCCTTGCTAGCTAAGGTCAAAGTCTAACGGCTCTTTTAGGCCCCGATTGCCTGGGTAATTTCCTCACATGCGTGCTGTAAATCGGTGGCTACAGTGGCTTCACTGCAGTGTTCGAGATTCCAGCCTGGGCCACCCAGAATAACTTTAGGGGCAGGGCGCACATCTGGCAGTTCTTTGAAAAAAATCGGGTCACCATTTTCAGCTAATTGCGCCCATAGAAATAACGCCGGTGGCGCTGACTTATTAACGATTCCGCAGAGAGCAGAGAGCGGTGTACGAGCACCTAAGAAATTACTGGAAATCTCACGTTCGGCTAGAGCTGCAGCGAGAGCATGTAGCGCTAACGAATGTAGCTCTTCGCCAACACATGCTAATAAAACTGGTCGTGCATTTACGGCTTCGAATTCTTCGGGTACCGATTCGCGCAAAACTGTTTTAATAATTTCACTTAACATATGCTCGATCTCAATACCTTCGCCAGTTTTTGCCCACTCCGCGCCGACAATAATTAAGACTGGCACGATGACGCTCTGCCAGCATTGAATTACACCGTTTTTCATCAATTCTTGGCGCAATGCATGTAGAACAAAATCACGGTCGAGTGAAGCAGAGGCGCGACATATTGCAGCAACTAATTCTTCGGCAACCACAATCTCAGTTACTAACTCTGGAATAGAAATCTCGCCTTGATGCGCTTTAGCTCTAAGCGCTGCATCACTTGGTGCCACGCCAGTTGTAATCAAACGACGCATGGTTACTAATCTGGCAACGTCGGCTCGCGAATATCTGCGATGGCTACCTTCGACGTGTTCGGTTGGCCCTAGGCCATACCGGCGATCCCAGGTCCGCAAAGTTGCCGGGGCCACGCCAATCTGGCGGGCTAGCGCAGCTACGGTCAGGGGTTGATCCATGCCCCAATCTTGGGGGGTAGGTGAGATTCGTGCCACCTGAGTACGCTCAGAACTCGCCCAAATCGAAGAAAGGGGCGGCAGATACTTGAACAACCTATGAAGCGGTTGTAGGGTTCAACCCAATAGCAGTTTAAGCAGCCAAGGGGTTCAAATGAGCGAAGTTTCTCGTCTTCCAAAACCAGTAGTTGAAAACTGGAATTGGCAGCAAGAGGGTTCATGCCGCGATTTGCCGAGTGAGATGTTCTTTCATCCAGATGGCGAACGCGGGCCGCGTCGCCGTAATCGCGAAAATGTGGCTAAAGCTGTTTGCAATAGTTGCCCAGTTCTCGAAGCATGTCGCAAGCACGCACTTGCAGTTCAGGAGCCTTATGGAATCTGGGGCGGTCTATCTGAAGATGACCGTGTGGCAATTCTCGACCGTGAGGTGGTTGTTGCGCTATCGACTGCAAGTTAATTTTTTATTAAGCCCCGAAAATAAAAAACCCGCCGAAACTTCGGCGGGTTTTTTATTTCTAATTATTTCTAGTGGCAGACCTTCTAGTGCCAGACCTTCTAGTGTGAGTGTCCACCTGGGCCATGTGAATGACCATGTCCACCAGCGGCTTCAGGTGCATCATCTGCTGGACGCTCATATACAACTGCTTCAGTTGTAATGAACATCGCTGCAATTGAAGCTGCATTAGCAAGTGCTGAACGAGTTACTTTAACTGGATCGATTACACCATCTTTAGCTAAGTCGCCATAAACATCAGTTGCTGCATTAAAACCTTCATTGGCTTTCATCGCACGAACTTTTGCTACAACTACGTAACCTTCAAGACCAGCATTTTCCGCAATCCAACGAAGTGGTTCGTCGCATGCTTTGCGAACTAAGCGAACACCAACAGCCTTATCACCTTCGAAGCCAAGATCGCCTTCAAGAGCATCAGCTGCATGTACTAGTGCTGCGCCGCCGCCAACCACAATGCCTTCTTCAACTGCGGCACGGGTTGCAGAGATAGCATCTTCTAGACGGTGTTTCTTTTCCTTCAATTCAACTTCAGTATGTGCGCCAACTTTGATTACGCAAACGCCACCAGCGAGTTTGGCAACGCGCTCTTGTAGCTTTTCACGATC
>RFRA01000110.1 GCA_009924725.1 Actinomycetota bacterium | reverse complement strand
ATCCGGTAATTGCATTCTTGGTTGACTCAGAGCTTAAGTAAGCCGCAACTTGGGTAACTGAAGCGCCAGTTAAACCTAAGTAAACTGCAGCCGCACCCGTAACGTGAGGCGTTGCCATCGATGTTCCACTTATCGTGTTAGTTGCTGTCGCAGAACCAATCCAGGCGCCAGTAATGCTAACGCCAGGTGCGTGTATATCTACACAACTACCGTAATTTGAAAATGATGCAGGTGTTTCACTGATCTGTGTTGCTCCAACTGTAATTGCACTTGGCGCAGATGCAGGTGAACGAGTACAAGCATCGGTGGCTTCATTACCGGCTGCGGCAACAACTGTGATGCCAGCGTTAGTTAATCTCTGAATCGCTGAATTTAGGGCAGGAGAACTTGGTCCACCGATAGAAAGATTCAGAACAGCTTTGCTTTTCGAGTTTGGATTCTCTGGACTCAAGATCCAATCTAATCCAGCTAGGACTTGTGAATACATTCCACTACCAGAGCAACTTAGGATTCTTACTGGCACCAAGGTTGCATTCTTTGCGATTCCATATGTTGTGCCCGCAGCAGTCGATGCAACGTGAGTTCCGTGACCATTACAGTCGACTGTGCCATTTCCATCAGAGATGGCAGAGTAGCCAGATTTAGAAAGTCGCGAGCCAAAATCTGAGTGCGGATAAATTCCAGTATCGCCAATATAAATGGTTGCGCCAGCACCCGCGCTGCGATAACCATACGAACTGACATAACCACTACCACCAACTGGGCCACGCTGATCGGTTCTATCTAGACCCCAAGAAGGAGTTGGTGTTTGGTTATTTTGAATTGCCAACCCAATTGCGGCTTGATCAAGTTCAAGGGACAAAATATTAGGAATCTTTTTTACTAATGCAACAATCAAAGAAGGCAACTCAACGGTATAGCCATCAAAAACATAGTTGTACTTGGTATCAATCTTTCCACCCGCATTTGTAATTGCGGTTTCAATAGCCGCACGCGCAGTCGGATTAATTGAAATGATGTATTTAGCTTTAGGGCCTAGATCTAGTGCCTCAGAGTGCGCTGATGAACCCAACATCAAAAATGTCGAGAGAACTGCTACGGCTGATAGTCGAAACTTCTTTTGGTTTAAGCGCTTCATTTTGAGCCCCTTGGCACAAGTATTAAGGCGCCTAACGGCAACCCCTAAATCTCCCCAAATTTTACGCTAACACTGGGGCAACCCCCTAGAGGCAGAGCCCTGAAACTACAGATTGCCAGTCCAGCTAACCAACATCTACTCGTGTGACCACGCCTAGCATCACCGTCACCGTAACTCGGTCAAATCGATAATCCTTGGTTGTTGCAAACATTTCACTATCTCGTTGCCCAACCCGGTAGCCCCAATTAAGAGAAGCGGCACATTCTTCAGCTTGAGGTTCACTCATTCCGATGAGTGAATTGGCCCTTGATTGCGAAATTCCAGATTGATCAGCTGAATCTGGCTTTGGACAACTAATCAAAGGTGTCGAAGTATTCGAAGTCGGTGATGGTTTAGAAGTCACAACTTTAACTACTACGCCTTTGTCCCAAACTAACTTCTTACCACTCTTGATACAGGTGAATTTCTTACCATTAACGATCGATATCGCTTTTAACTTTGTGCACGTAGCGCCAGCTTTCGCGGTAGCTGCGCTGGCTTGAGGAAATGGCGCAACACAAAGGGCAAGAACTACTAAAGATGAGAGAACTCGCTTTTCCATGACTTGAGAATACAAGGTAGACCCAAATTAACCTAGATTACTAACCCTTAATCTTTGGCAAATTCCAGTTTTGTTTAATCGAGATTAGTCGAATACTAATTACTAGAACAAATCCGATCGCCGAAGCCAACTCTTGATTGGCGCCAGCTTCAATTGCAATTACAAGAGCGCTCGCTCCGATGAATGAGGCGGTGCCATTAGTTTCCCGGTGGAGCAATACCGGTGGAACTTGAGCGAGTAAATCGCGAGTTAATCCGCCGAGTACGGCGCTTAGTAGCCCAAGCAAAATTGCTGGGATTGCAGCTAAATTTAAATCAAGTGCAAGAGCGGTTCCGGCAACAGTTGAAACTCCTAAGCCAACCGAATCAATGAAGAGAACAAATTTGCCAACTTCGTTAGACCACTTAAAGACGATCGTAAGTAAGACAGCTAGGAGAACAGCGCCTAGTAAGTAAGGCTTCTCAACCCAAGTAAGTGGAATATCTAGAACTAAGTTTCTAAATGTTCCACCAGTTAGTGCTGCAACCGAGGCCACAAAAAGAATGCCGCCGTAATCCATAAAGCGGCTTGCTGCAAGACGGGCACCTACTAGCGCGAATGCAAAAGTTGATAGAAAGTCTAGAACAACTAAGAAATCATTCACTTGGTGAGTTTACCGATCTCATTTAGTGAAGGTTGGTTGTAAAACACCAATGCCAAGTGCGCTTTCGATTTGCGCCATGGCTGAAACTAATCTGACTTCATCATTTGCGCGAGCAACAACGCCTAGGCCAACAGGTAAACCGTCGGTAACTCCCATCGGAATACAGCCGATTGGATAACCTGCGATAGCTGGGGCCATAGTGATCCAACTGTTATTGCCATAGTCATCACCTTTACCCAGCGTGCTTTCCCAGGCTGGTGAATATGTAGCGCCAATTAATACATCGACATCTTTAAGTGCGTTATCTAGTGTTTGAGTAGCCCATAACAAATTACGAGAACGCTTGCGGTTATATGCACGTGCGCGACCACCTAGATCAAGAGCGGCATCAAATAACTCTTGGCCAAAATGTTTCAGCTCGGTTTCAGCATTAGCTAAGTTGAACTTCACAACTTCAGCCAATGAAACCGTGCAGTAAACATTCATATTCATCATTACCAATTGATTCTGCTGGGGCTGAAACTTTGATTTCTACAAGCGCTAAATTTGATTTAGCTAGTGCGCTAACAGCCGCTTCAAAAAGTTGATCGGTGCCAGCATCGCCGGTTAACCAAGACTTCACGATACCGATACGAAGCGGCTGATTTGAATTAGCAGCAGCGACTAGCCCGGTCATTCCAGAGAGAGCCTCAAGCAATATTGCAGCATCAACAACGCTGCGAGCCATTGGGCCGGGCGAATCTTGTGCATCACTAATTGGAATCACGCCAACTCGAGAGACTGCGCCGACAGTTGGTTTAATTCCAACACAACCGTTTAGCGATGCTGGGCAAACGATTGAACCATCGGTTTCGGTACCAACGGCCAACGAAGCTAAGCCGGCAGCAATTGCAGATCCGGAACCAGATGAAGAACCACCCGCACTATGTTTGTGAATCCAAGGATTAGCAGTTAGTCCGCCAACTGCTGACCAGCCACTAGTTGACTTCGAAGATCTAATATTTGCCCATTCAGATAAGTTTGTTGCACCGATTATGTTGGCTCCGGCTGCGCGCAAGCGAGTGACTAATTCTGAATCGTGCTTAACTGGATAATTCTCTAGCGCCTTTGATCCAGCAGTTCCCGGTAAACCAACTGCTTGAATATTGTCTTTGATCAGAATTGGAATTCCTGCGAGTGGCAAGTCCTTTGAAATTGTCATGGCATCACTTAGAGCGTTCTTTGAAACTGCGAGCACACTATTTAGTTCATAACCAGATTGATCAACACCTTGAATACGCTCGAGCGCTTCAGTGGCTAATTGCGCAGCTGTAGTTTTGCCACTTCGAATGGAAGCTATGGTTTCGTGGGCTGAAAGATATGAACTCATCTGCGCAGATTACTCGTCCTGCAGAAAATTATCAGGTCTAATATCCTTTCTACATGCTTGGTGGAAT
>RFRA01000109.1 GCA_009924725.1 Actinomycetota bacterium | reverse complement strand
CTAACTAAAGAAGAGCAGATTGATTTAGCGCGCCTGCTAAGTAAATTAGTTAACGCGTTTCAATAACTCGAGCACCAGGCACCGGCCCAGTAGCTCTTGCGACACTTCCGACAACTCCACTGGCCGTTAGTGCTACTGCTAAATCTAAACCAGCTTCTTCATCGGTAACTAGAAATGCCACAGTTGGCCCAGAGCCCGAGACTATTCCGCCTAGCGCGCCATATTCTTGGCCTACGTCGAGAATTAAACGTAGCGCTGGCCGCAACGAACACGCTGCACTCTGTAAATCATTAATCAAAAATTTACCAACTGACTTTGCATCGGCGGCTAAAAGTGATTGCATTAACTTGTCACTAGCTTGTGGATTTGCAATTGTTAAACCAGCACGCAAACGATCGCATTCTGCATATACCGATGGTGTTGATAGCCCAGCTGAAGAAAGTGCTAAAACCCAATGGTAGGTACCTCTAGAGAGGGCTGCAGTTAATTCGTCACCACGACCACGACCAATTGCTGTGCCGCCATTTAACATAAATGGCACATCACTACCAAGTTGTCGAGCAACTTTAACCATTTCTTCGCGGGTCATGCCTAATGAATACAGTGCATCGATTGCCACAATTGCGGCAGCGGCATTTGCACTTCCACCAGCCATACCACCTGCAACTGGAATAGTTTTATGAATCTGCATAGTTGCATCAATAGCAACGTCGTACTCTTTAGCAATTATCTGAGCAGCTTTGGCGGCTAAGTTAGTTTCATCAGCGGGCACGCCAGCTATGTGATCACCCGTGATTGAAAGTGATAAACCTGAACCAGGTTCTGCATGAGTAAGAGTTAAATCATCGTAAATTGAAATGGCTTGAAAAACTGTGACTAACCCATGAAAGCCATCACTTTCGCGCGGACCAACTGAAAGTTGTAGATTAACTTTCGCGGGAACGCGAACAGTTACTGAATTAGTAGCCATGATTGAACTCTACTTGACGCTTTGACTGGCGTTATAGATGGCACAGAAAGAATCAATTAATAATGATTCACCACGCAAAGTTGGATCAATACCCGCAGCAATAAGGACTGCTTCGGCTTTTGCCGAGCTGCCGAAGATGCCAGATAGCGCAGCCCGCAACATTTTACGACGTTGAGCAAATGCAGCATCAACTAATTGGAAAACGCCTTTACGCATAACTTCATCGCCCGGAGTTTCGTGGCGTTTAAAACTTACTAACTTAGAATCAACCCCAGGTACTGGCCAGAAAATAGAGCGCGAAACCGAGCCTGCACCACTTACTTGGGCCCACCAAGAGGCTTTTAGCGAAGGAATTCCATATTCCTTGGTGCCTGGCTTAGCAGCTAACCGATCGGCGACTTCGGCTTGCACCATCACTACGCCAGTTTTTAGCGAAGGCAGAATTTCTAGAAGATGCAGCAATACTGGAACCGAGACGTTGTATGGCAAATTAGCAACCAGCACAGTTGGCTCAACCGGCAGTTCGCGAAGTGCCAGCGCATCGGTGTTTAACACAGTTAACTTATAGGAATCTTTTTTATGGTCAGCAACTGTGATTGGTAAACGATCAGCTAAACGTTGATCAATTTCAACTGCAATTACGTTTGCAGTTATCTCTAACAGTGCCAGAGTTAATGAACCAAGCCCTGGGCCAATTTCGAGTGCGATGTCATCGGAAGTTACACCTGCCACTCGCACAATTTTTTGGCAAACATTGCCATCAATTACGAAATTCTGGCCGAGTGATTTTGCAGGGCGCAAATCTAGTAACTCAGCTAATTCACGAATTTCGGCAGCACCCAATAACGACATTAGTTGAACTTTCCGAAAGCTCGCTCAGCATTGGCGCTCAACGCATTTGCAAACTCAGCTAAATCATCACCACGTTCAGCTGCCATTGCCCGAATTACCGTTGCAACTTGGGCAGGCACATTTAACGCACCGCGATTCGGCATTGGCGCCAAGAATGGTGAATCGGTTTCAGCCATTAGTTGATCTAGCGGAACTAATTTAACTGCCTCGCGCAGTTCGGGTGCATTCTTAAAAGTAATGGTGCCCGCAAAAGACAAGATATAACCGCGTTCTATGCAGATCTTGGCCATCGCAGCATCGCCTGAATAGCAGTGAAATATCGTTGTTTTTGGGGCACCAACCTCTTGCAGAATTGAAAGTACATCTTCGTGCGAATCGCGATCATGAATAACTAGCGCTTTATTGGTGCGCTTAGCTAATTCAATATGCCATTTAAAGGAGTCTTGTTGACGTTTGCGTAACTCGGGTGGGGTGCGAAAATAATCTAAACCAGTTTCACCAATCGCGCGTACCCGCGGATGCTGCGCTAACTTTTCAATAATCGCTAAATCAGCTTCTAGGTCAGCAACTACTGGTGCTTCATTTGGATGCAGAGCAACTGCCGCAAGTACTGAGGTGTTCCATTTCTCGGCAGCATCAACGCACCATTGCGATTGTTCGGCTGAATAACCAACTTGCACAATACGATTGATACCAACTGATGCGGCATCAGAAATTACTTGACCAACTGCATCTGAATCAGCTGCTGCATCAGTAACGATTTCCATATGCGCGTGCACGTCAACGCAAGTGACTGGCAATGGTTCAGGAAGCGGGGCAGGTTTGCGATCTAAATCGCGATTGTGCCGATCAGCCATGAAAGTAAATTATTCCGCAGCTTCAAGGCGTGGGAAAAGCACGGGCGTCTTAGTAACTGTTGAGCCTGCAGGTAGTTGGCCCCAAGTGGCAACCTTTGCAATTGGTTGGTTACCAATTGCGCCCAACTTTTCATTTGCACCAAGTGATTGCCAGAGAATTTCACATGTTGTTGGCATTACTGGATTTAACAAAACAGCTAACGCACGTAGCGCTTCAGAAGTGTTATAAAGAACTGATTCAAGTTCAGCTTGATTCGCTGGATCCTTAGCCAATTTCCAAGGTTCTTTCTCGGTTACATAGCCATTTACGCGTTTGCAGAATTCCATGATTGCATTGATGCCACCTTGGAAATCAAGGGCAACCATCGCCGCATCTGCCCTGGCCACAGTTTCAGCTAACGCAGCGCTTAAACCAGCATCGTTGCTTACTGCTGGCAGTACACCACCACAATATTTTTCAATCATGGCAGCTAATCGCGAAGCTAAATTGCCGAAATCATTAGCTAATTCGCTGGTGTAACGAGCGCTCATATCCTCCCAAGAGAATGAACCATCGCTACCAAAAGGAATTGCGCGCAAAAAGTAATAACGGAAAGCATCGACACCGAAATGATCGGTGATGTCTTTCGGTGCAATTCCGGTGAGCTTGCTCTTGCTCATCTTCTCGCCACCAACTAGTAACCAACCATGTGCGAAAACTTTCTTGGGAACTTCAAGACCTGCAGCCATCAACATTGCTGGCCAGATGACAGCATGGAAACGCAAAATATCTTTACCGACTAAGTGCACATCGGCTGGCCAAGTTTGCGCAAATTTCTTGCCACCTTCAGAATCTGGCGCATCAGTTAGACCAACCGCAGTCGCGTAGTTAAGTAACGCATCGAACCAAACGTAAACCACTTGATCGGTATCCCATGGAACTGGAATTCCCCAATCAAATGTGGACCGTGAAATTGAGAGATCTGAGACGCCGCCTTCTAGGAAAGAGATAACTTCGTTACGCGCACTTTCCGGTTGGCAAGCTTCTGGATTTGCTTTGTAATGTGCGAGCAATTTGTCGGTAAAAGCCGAAAGTCGGAAGAAATAATTATTCTCATTAACAATTTCGACCGGCTTGCTATGAATTGGGCAGAGTTTTTC
>RFRA01000108.1 GCA_009924725.1 Actinomycetota bacterium | reverse complement strand
CTGAGACTGAATTCAATCGAAACGTGTGGCACTTTAATGCCAGCAATCTCGTGAATTCCCACACCATGAAATGCTTCAAAGAACATTTTCACGCCAATGAAGGCCAGGATTACCGATAGGCCCTTTGACAAATAGACCAGGCGTGCGAGCAGACCCTGTAGCAAGAAGTAAAGTTGACGTAGTCCCATCAAAGCAAAAATGTTAGCGGTTACAACGATGTACGGATCTTTGGTAATTCCGAAAATAGCTGGAATCGAGTCAAGCGCAAATACTAGATCTGTTACACCAAGAGTTATCAAGGCAATCGTGAAAGTACTGGCACCTTTTGAGCGCATGAACTTCACTATTCGACTGTCTTCAGGCTCTTTTTCTTCTTCACTGTCTTCGCGCAAAAGGCGATACGCGGTGTAGATCAAGAATGCACCAAAGATAAAGAAAGCGCTTGAAAAACGAGTGATGATTGCAGTTCCGGCAGCAATGAATATTCCGCGTAACACCAGCGCAATTATGATTCCTAATAGCAGGACAAGCTGTTGTTTAGTCTTTTCGATTTGTAAACGACTCAAAATAATCACAAACACGAAAATATTGTCAACGGAAAGAGCGTACTCGGTTAGCCAACCAGCAAAGAACTCCTTCTGGGCAGTTTCACTAGGGGTCCAGTTAGGCATGAAGTACCCAAAGGCAATCGCAGCTGAAACATAGATAACTGTCCAGATTGCAGCTTCGCGCATGCTGGTCTCTTTATTGCGTCGTAAAATTGCCAAAATTAAGTCGAAGGCAATCACTGCGGAGAGAATGCCTATCGTTACTAGCCAAGTCGTCGTCGATTCCATGGCACAACTTTACAGAGCAAGACGAATTCTTACCGCTTAAACCAGATGGCACGCCCAGTATTGAGTTCTACCTCACCATTTTCACAGGTTGGTGCACCGCTGGAAGAAAGAATTATTTCACTTGCCGAAAGTTTTACTGATTTACTGCCAGAGTTTAAGTAAACCTGAATTCTGCCGCGGGAAAATCCTAGGACCCCTTCTTCAATTCTGCTTATATCCCAACTGAAATCATGGGTGCCACAGAAAAGTTCTGCTCGCTTGGAAAGCGCTTTCTTATAAAGTGATAGCGAACTTTCAGAATCTGAACTCTGAATTTCAACCGTTAGTTCATTCCAAGTTGATGGCAGAGGTAGCCATGGTTTTCCTGATGAGAAACCAAAGGGGGTAACTGCGCCAGACCAAGGCATCGGCACACGAGCACCGTCACGACCCTTTGCTTCACCATTGGTACGAAAGAAGACCGGGTCTTGGCGATCGTTATCGGCTAACTCGGCATCTGGCAGGCCAAGTTCTTGACCGTTATAAACATAACAAGAACCAGGTAGCCCGAATAGGAATAAGGCTAAAGCGCGAGATTCTTCAGCACCGATTCGTGATGCAACCCGTGGTGAATCATGATTGCTAATTGCCCACGTTGGGTATGCGCCCACATCTTTGAGCAGATCGATCGTGTTATTAATTAATCTAAACAATGTTTTCGTATCAAATGGTGCGATCAATAAATCGAAATTAAAAATCTGATGAAGTTCATCAGGTCGAACATATGCAACGCCATTTACTGGGGGATGAACCCAAGCTTCAGCAACTGCCATGATTGGTTTTTCGAAAGAATCAAAGTGTTTGCGCCAACTGCGATAAATCTCATGAACCCCGGCTCGATCAAAATAAGGCACTGAAGCTAATAAACTTTCGCGCTTGGTAATATCCATGTCAATATCAATCCGGAGCGCATCAGATAGCCCCTTTGGGTCGTGATGATCAGTCAAAATGTTTTCTTTCGCTAATCCATGCGCGACATCGATGCGAAAGCCATCAGCGCCCATCTTGACCCAGAATGAGATGGTTTCTTTAAAGTCTGCATCTACTTCGGGATTCTCCCAATTTAAATCAGGCTGCGATGAATCAAAGAGGTGCAGGTAGTACTGGCCATCGGCAACTTGGGTCCAAGCCGGCCCACCAAAGAGTGAGATCCAGTTATTTGGGGGAGTGCCATCGACTTTGGCATCATAGAAATGAAAACGTGCTCGTTCTTTTGAGCCAGGGCCAGCGATTAGTGCAGCTTTAAACCATTCATGTTCAGAGGAAAAATGATTTGGCACAATATCGACTAGAACTTTCAAGCCCAGATCATGCGCCTTATTTATCATTAATTTTGCATCAGCTAAATTTCCAAAGCGAGGGTCAACATCACGTGGATTTGCTACGTCATAGCCACCATCTTTATTTGGCGAGGTATAGAACGGGCTCAACCAAATTGCATCCACCCCAAGATCGGCCACATATTGAAGTTTCTGTGTGATACCAGGCAGATCGCCTTCGCCATCGCCGTTGCTATCAAAGAATGAGCGAGGGTAGATTTGATAAATAACGGCTTCTTGCCACCACTTACTATGGGTTGACGTGGGTGAAGTCATGGCTTAAACCTAACTTTCAGGCAGTTCACCATCAAAGCAAGGCGGAAATGTAACGCAGGTGCTTAATCTCAGATTTATAACGATTTTTAGAATTGGCTTACTTAGCTATTTTGGCCTCAACGTCACGCAGAATTCGGTGAATTTCACTTGAGATAATTTTGAGTTCTGCTAGTTCTTCATCCGCGGTGGCTCTTGACTCTTTTGCCAATTCAAATTCTCCAAGTGCTGCCGCATGAGTTTCGGCTATTTGTTGAGAGACACTTTCAGATTGCACGCTTTGCCCGACCATGATTATCGAGAGCAGAACTAATTGCAGAAATGTTTGAGCAACCCAAGACACAATAATTATCGTGTCATGTGACCTAATTGCATTCGGCAACGAAATTAGCGCGATAGCTGCAAACAAATAGGCGCACCACATTGTGCTGACTCCACGGGTGATGCCTTCGGCAATCTTGCGATTAATTATCGAAATTGCGCTCATTTTCTAACTCATTTCTAACTGGTTAAATCAAGGATACTTCGCAACGGATCAAGGAAGTAGCTCTATCCGTTAAGATATTGCCATGTCTAAGGTCTTAGCCTCACTTCCAGTTGGCCAACGAGTCGGAATCGCGTTTTCTGGTGGTCTCGATACCTCGGTTGCAGTTGCCTGGATGCGTGCCAAAGGTGCTGTCCCTTGCACTTACACCGCTGATCTTGGTCAATATGATGAGCCCGATATTGATTCGGTTCCAGATCGCGCGAAAGAATATGGCGCTGAAATTTCTCGCTTAGTCGATTGTAAAACCGCACTCGTTGAAGAAGGTCTCGCAGCAATCGCGTGCGGCGCTTTTCATATTCGCTCTGGTGGAAAACAATATTTCAACACCACTCCACTAGGTCGCGCGGTAACCGGCACGCTTCTCGTTCGTGCCATGTTGCAAGATTCTGTTTCAATTTGGGGCGATGGTTCTACTTACAAAGGTAACGACATTGAGCGCTTCTATCGCTATGGGCTGCTAGCTAATCCAAATCTAAAGATCTATAAGCCTTGGCTTGATACTGATTTCGTTACCGAACTTGGTGGACGTAAAGAAATGTCGGAATGGTTAGTAGCTAATAACTTGCCTTATCGCGACAGCACCGAAAAGGCTTATTCAACTGATGCCAATATCTTGGGTGCAACACATGAAGCCAAGAGCCTAGAACTTCTAGATTCTTCAATTGAACTTGTGCAACCGATCATGGGCGTTAAGTTCTGGGATCCTGCGGTAAAGATTGATTCCGAAGATGTCACCATTGAATATGCGCAAGGTCGCCCAGTTGCAATAAACGGAAAGCGCATCGATGATGTTGTCGTTCTAATGAATGAAGCAA
>RFRA01000107.1 GCA_009924725.1 Actinomycetota bacterium | reverse complement strand
CAATTGCTAAACCGATACCGCGGGATCCGCCCGTAATGAAAATTCTCTTTCCGGCTAGTGACATTATTTACCTTTCTTGCTCATGAAATTCATGAACGCCATCATGGCTTCTTCGGATTGAAGTGCCATCGCAAAAAGTTGGAACTCGGCTTTCATAACCGCCTCAACTGCATCGTGCTTGCTTGCCTTTAAAAGTGCTTTCGTGTTGATAATTGCTTGCGGTGGCTGTGCCGCAATCTGACTTGCAACTAATTGTGCTTGTTCGTAAACATCAATTGCAATCGTGGAAATCAAGCCCATCTCTTTTGCATCCTGTGCGCTGAATGATTCGCCTGTCATAAATATTCTTGCGGCCCGTTGATAACCAACCAGAGCTGGGAAAAGATAACTCGATCCAGCTTCTGGAACTAAACCCAACGAAGTAAAGGGCATCGAGAAATTTGCAGTTGGTGAAGCCAGAACCACATCGCAATGCAGCAACATCGTGGTACCGACCCCAACTGCATTACCTTTTACAGCGGCCAATAAAGGTTTTGGAAAATTTAACAGCGAGGCTAAAAATTTTGCGACATCGGTGTCATCACCAGTAGGTGGATTTTCCATGAAATCTTTAATGTCATTGCCAGCGGTAAAGTGATCACCTTCGCTAGTAATGATTACTGCGCGGATACTGAAATCACCAGCAGCATCGTTTAGACCCTTGGCAAGTGCGCCATACATTTCGCGGGTCAGCGCATTCATTTTGGCGGGCCGGTTGAGGCTGAGTGTTAGCACTCCATCGTCACTTTTCGTCGAGATAACATCAATCATGTCCCTAAGCATAGGGTTACTTGCCAGTAATTCAGAGTAGCCTGACCATGACGGAGAGGTCACAGCTATGGCTAGAGATATCACAATAAGTTCCCGCGAACTTTCCCCATTCGAACGTTTAGTTTTAGAGCTGCTTTGCGAGGGCAAAACCAATGGGGCTATCGCTATTGATACGGGACACACTGAGAAAGTAATTGAAAATACCGTCAGCCGAAGTGCACATGTTTTTGGAATTAAGGCGGATGCAAATACAAATTTGCGAGTTTTGCTAGCTCTTGCATACCGCACACATTACGGCGATCAAGCTTTCGAAAAACTAGGTGTGCCATGTTCGCACCTTGGAGTCGGACCTGATGGCCGCCAGATCTGCAATATGCATATAGATTAAATAAAAGTAAAAGAAAATTCTCGAGAGTGATGACACTCTGCCATTCCTTCTGAGTGCTGCCTCATGGCAAATTCTTCAGTTCTCAGATTGCCTCAAGGTGTAATTACCTCGTACTCGAATACGAGTGCCTAAGAGGGAGAGAATCAAAGATGAAACGCAAAACATTTGACCAAATCGTAACTTTTGTTGGATTTGGGTTATCGGCACTTCTGCTGGTTGCAGCCGGACTTCTTAACTGGGGTGCAACCTTTGCTACTGGAACTGTGGGAGAGCAATTAGCAGCGCAGAAAATCTCGATTCCAGGAAATACTGGAGATCCAGATGCTTCGAAAGACGTAGTTAATTTCTTCGCTGATAACGCAGACAAAATCATGACTACCGGAAAGCAAGCTCAGATGTATGCCGACCATTACATTCAGTTTCATTTGAATGCGATGCCTACCTATGCAGATGCTTCTAATGCCAGTCGCGTAGCTACAGGTCGTGCCGCAGCTGATCCAACGAATTCTAGTTTGCAAGCTGACGCTGACAAAAAAGCGAAAATCGTTGACACTGTGTTCAAAGGTCAATCACTCCGCGGAATGTTGCTTAATGCATATGCATTTTGGGAGCTAGGTCAGATCGCTGCTATCTCAGCTATTGCCGCTCTGGCTGGCGGACTTCTTATGTTGTTGTTATCAATTGCAGGGTTAATTCATATTCGTCGCACCTCCGAGGATGCGACGATTTAACCCTCAACTCTCCGTGAGGGAAAAAACTGCCCCTTAGACCGCAAGGTCTAAGGGGCAATTCTTTTCTAATCTTTTTAGCGTTCGATCTTTCCGTTAATGAAATCTTCGGTCTTAACATGAGCTTGCTCATCGGTGTATTGCACCGGAGGTGTCTTCATGAAGTAGCTTGAAGGTGATAGAAGAGCGCCACCGATCTTGCGATCAAGACCGATCTTTGCGCAACGTAGCGCGTCGATGATTACGCCAGCTGAGTTTGGTGAATCCCAAACTTCTAGCTTGTACTCAAGATTTAGTGGAACATCACCGAAGGCACGACCTTCAAGACGAACATAAGCCCACTTGCGATCATCTAGCCATGGAATGTAATCCGATGGTCCGATGTGAACATTCTTTTCACCCATGTCGTGATCTAGTTGCGAGGTCACTGAGTTGGTCTTTGAAATCTTCTTTGACTCTAAGCGATCGCGTTCCAACATGTTCTTAAAATCCATGTTTCCGCCAACGTTTAATTGGTAGGTGCGGTCTAGGTGAACGCCGCGGTCCTGGAACAACTTAGCCATGATGCGGTGGGTAATTGTCGCGCCAACTTGGCTCTTAATGTCGTCTCCAACGATTGGAAGACCGGCATCTTCGAATTTCTTAGCCCAAACTGGATCTGATGCGATGAATACTGGCAATGCGTTTACGAACGCGCAGCCGGCATCAATTGCGCATTGTGCGTAGTACTTAGCAGCTGTTTCAGAGCCAACAGGTAGGTAACAAATCAAAACATCAACTTGTTCTTCTTTCAGAACAGCAACGACATCAACTGCTGGCGCATCTGATTCAGTAATTGTTTCGCGGTAATACTTTCCAAGTCCGTCATTTGTAACGCCGCGAAGAACCGGAACACCAGTCTTGGCAACATCACTGAACTTGATGGTGTTGTTTTCACTTGCCCAAATGGCGTCTGCTAAATCCAAGCCAACTTTCTTGGCATCAACATCAAAAGCTGCAACGAACTTAACATTGCTGATGTGATAGTTGCCAATGGTTGCATGCATAAGGCCAGGAATTTCCTGATCAAGGGCTGCATCTTTGTAGTAGGTCACGCCTTGCACCAATGAGTTTGCGCAGTTTCCAACGCCTACGATTGCTACTCGGATATCGCCTTTACCGGTTGTGATATTCACGTTATTTCCTCTCGGTTTTGATCATGTCTTCCAGCCAAACAATTTCTCGTTCTGCTGATTCAAGAGCGTGACGTCGCCACTCCTCCAGGTATTTATCGATTCCAATCGGCGACTTTTCTAACTCACCTCGCAGAATCTCTGCTTTCTCTTTCAAACGTCGATGACGTCCTTCTAAAATTCGAACTCGGTTGGTCGTAGATGTTGGGCTAAAGAATGCGAAGCGAACTTCGAACCCCTCATCTTCCCAAGTATCTGGACCAACTGTGTCGGTTAACTTTTCAAAGCGAGCCCGTCCTTTTTCAGTAAGCCCATAAACAATTCGCGAACGACGTGGGGTTGCAGCTTCGGTTGATTCTTCAATCAAACCAGCCAGCATCATGCGCTTTAGTTGCGGGTAGAGCACTGAGAATGAGAGAGCTCGAAACGGGCCATAGATTGCAGTTAGGCGCTTTCGCAGCTCATAGCCATGAAGACTGTTCTGCGAAAGAAGCCCAAGAAGGGCAAATTCGAGTGATTCACTACGTGAGCGCACGACTTCCCCTTCCTGTATCCATTAGTCCGTTTGATATATCTGATGTATATAACCTTTTGATATATCTATGCGATATATCGATGCGATAGTTAAACCGATTTTTTGCTTGAGCGCAACCCGAACACGCTCAAACTGGGGCTCTCGAGATTTCTGTGAACTCGCCGAGTGACATAAACAACTAATTTACGGGGCGGATTTACCCTTTA
>RFRA01000106.1 GCA_009924725.1 Actinomycetota bacterium | reverse complement strand
CATGACTAAAGTCATTTAGCTTCCGTGTTCCCAAGAATTCAAATACAAGTCTTGTGCTGGTGTAAGGACATCGATCTTGCCACCCATGCTGCTTAGTTTAAGGCTGGCAACTTCTTTGTCTATATAGGTAGGAACTTCATGAATTCCAGCTGCCAGATTCTTGGCTTCCTTTACTAAGTATTCAGCGGTTAGCGCTTGATCTGAAAATGACATATCCATTACAGATGCTGGGTGACCTTCGGCGGCACCTAGGTTTACCAAACGGCCTTCGGCAATTAACAGCAGGCGACGCCCGTCAGCCATTACATATTCATCAGTTTGATGACGCATCTTGGCATTCTTGCTCTTAGCGTTGCTTTCTAGCCAAGCCACATCGATTTCAATATCAAAGTGACCTGAGTTAGCCATTATTGCGCCATCCTTCATGACTGCGAAGTGCTCATCACGCAGAACATCGCGGTTACCAGTAACCGTAATAAAGACATCGCCAACTTTTGCCGCATCAGTCATTGGCATAACGCGGAAGCCTTGCATCATGGCATCAAGTGCTTTAGTTGGATCAATTTCAGTCACGATTACATCGGCACCCATGCCCTTGGCACGCTCTGCTACACCCTTGCCGCAGTAACCGAAACCAGCTACAACAACAATACGGCCAGCAAGTAGGTAGTTAGTTGCACGGAATACTGCATCGAGGGTAGATTGGCCGGTGCCATAACGATTATCAAACATGTGCTTGGTGTCAGTGTCATTAACCGCAATCATTGGGAACTTCAGTGCGCCATCTTTAGCCATCTGAGTTAAGCGAATCACGCCAGTTGTAGTTTCTTCACAACCGCCGGCAACATTTGGAATTAATTCTTGACGAGTTGTATGCAAAACATTAACTAAATCGCAACCGTCGTCGAAAACTTGGTGTGGCTCGATATCAAGGGCTGCATTTAAGTGCGCGTAGTAGCCATCGCGATCAACGGCGTTCTTAGCAAAAACGCTAATGCCATATTCATGTACTAAAGCTGCAGCTGTGTCATCTTGAGTTGAAAGTGGGTTTGAAGCACAAAGAGCGATCTCTGCGCCTCCCGCCTTAAGAACCCGCATTAAGTTAGCGGTCTCAGTGGTCACGTGCATGCAGGCAGCAATACGAATGCCAGCAAAAGGTTGTGACTTTTCAAATCGGGTACGAATTTGAGCTAGAACTGGCATATTGCGTTCGGCCCATTCAATTCGCTTTCGGCCTTGCTCGGCTAGTGAAGCATCGGCAATATCATTGCGAGGTACGGTCTTTGTTACAGGTACATTCACGGCAAATACTCCTAAATAGTTAGTGAAAGTGGTCAATTAGGCAGGACCCCGCCAGAAGGCAAGAGTATCGGCAATGCCTAGTTGAGTTCTACTTAGACGCAGCAGTTAAGCGTTAATTAGCGCCAAAAGCTCATCGCGATGGGCTGCCATATTTTCCGCCGTATCGGCTTCTACATTCAGACGTAACAGCGGTTCGGTATTTGAGGCCCGCACGTTAAACCACCAAGTAGATGTAGAAACAGTTAAGCCATCGAGTTCATCGATCTCGAATTCAGATAGCACTGAGTATTTCTCCTTGATTGCTTTGATAACCAGTGCCGAATCTGCGACTCGAGAATTCACTTCGCCGCTTGCGAAATATCTTTTAAACGGTGCTAGGAGCTGGGAAATTGTCTTATCAGATTCTCCAAGAGCGGCCAATGCGTGCAGTGCAGCTAGTGCACCAGAGTCGGCTCGCCAGAAATCTTTAAAGTAGAAATGACCAGAATGCTCACCGCCAAATATCGCTCCAGTTTCTGCCATCAGCGCTTTGATATAAGAGTGACCAACTCGCGATCTAACGGGGACACCGCCTAATTCATTAATCACTTCGACAACTGTTCGCGAAGAAATCAAACTGTGAATAATTGTTGCCCCTGGATGTTTAATTAACTCACGACTGGCAATTAGCGCAGTGAGCAATGAGGGATCAACAGTTTCGCCTTTTTCGTCAACCAAGAAGCAACGATCAGCATCACCATCGAAAGCCAGCCCGATATCAGCTTTGTTTTCGAGAACCGATTTCTGTAGGTCTCGTAAATTCGCCGGATCAATTGGATTAGCTTCATGGTTAGGAAAATTTCCATCAAGTTCAAAGTAGAGCGGAATAATCTCAGCGCCTAGCCGATCAAATATCGCTGGCGCAGTAAAACCAGCCATGCCATTACCTGCATCAATAACTATCTTCAGCGGTCGGTTACCTTTGAACGAAACTAACTCATGAAGATGATCAGAGTATGCTTGAAGTAAATCTTCGCTGGTTTCAATACCAACTGGGCGCATAACGAGCGGAATGCCATTACGAACAAAATTCTCAATCGTTTTAAGGCCGGTTTCTTTGCCAATCGGACGAGCGCCACTTAAACATAACTTTATGCCGTTGTAAGCGGCTGGATTATGGCTGGCAGTAAACATCGCACCTGGCAGATTCTTTGAACCAGCCGCAAAATAAAGCAGGTCAGTTGATGCCAAACCAATTCGAATTACATTTGTACCGTTGCTTGTTACTCCGGCAGAGAAGGCTTCGGCTAATTCTGGAGATGAGGGGCGCATATCTTCACCGATTAGCACTGTACTCGGCTCACGCTCTAACTCAAGGAATCTGGCAAAAGCTAAACCGACTGAAAACGCAAAATCAGGAGAAAGCTCGCCGTCGACTAAACCTCGAATGTCATATGCTTTAAAGATATCGGGGATGTTTTCATTCATGACTACTCGATTAATTATTTATCTGGTACGGCTCGAAGATGACCTCGGCGACCGATGTGCTCGGTACTCGCTGCAATAGTTGCAGCCGTTGGAGTATTTTCAGCAATCGGAGTTGAAGCAACTTCGCGAACCGCATCTGCTATCGCCATTAGATCATCATTAGAAGGGCCACTCTGGCTGTCTGTAATTTGCGCGCGAATAACTTCCCAACCATTTGGAACTGTTAAACGTTCGGCATGAATTTCACAGAGATCATATGCATGTGGTTCGGAATAAGTTGCTAGTGGTCCGACTACCGCAGTTGATTCGGCGTATATGTAGGTCAAAGTCATAGCGGCCATCCGACGGCAGCTAGCGCGAGAACATGCGCGACCTACTTTTAGCGAACTCATAAGCCTCAGATTAGTGGGCAGCCGCATAAAACTTGGGATTTTATGGATTTAGAACCCGAATGTTTGAGGATGGAATTGCCACTTTAGTGAGTTCAGCACCTGATGCGATTGGGAAAAAGGCATAGCCACTCCTTGCCGCAATCAGAGCGCCTGCGTAATTGTCTTTGCCAGCACCAAGAACCGTGATAGCGATCGCATTATTTGGCACTTGCCAGCTAACTAGATCAGAGCCGGTAATGCTCTTTTCGGTAACTTTTCCATTTGAAAACTCAACTTTTAGGTCGACAGCGATTACATCGCCGGCAAAAACAATCTTAGGCAAAATGCCACCGATCGCGATTTGCATTGGAGCTAGAGCTGGCGAAGGAGTGCTCCAGACAAAGTCGCTACTTCCGTTAGAAGTGGCGCGAGATCGAATAGCCGCAACTAAAGGTTGATCTGAGGTCAGCTTGATCGCAAAAACCCCTTTAGCTACCTCTGGCTTGAACTTAAACTCAACAACTTTGCCACTGGCCAGTTTGCGTTCGTTAAAGCCAGTTGGAATAAATCGGCCATTGCTCGATAGAAGTTCGAGGGTGAAATTCGCATCTGCAACACCTGGCACAAATAAACGTAGATAATGAGTTGGTGCTTTCTTCTTAACTAATTGTTGCGGGATTCCAGTTATTACAAATTTTCTGGCTGGGGCCGAAATTGCGTTTA
>RFRA01000105.1 GCA_009924725.1 Actinomycetota bacterium | reverse complement strand
GTGGTTGTTCTTACAGCTTCACGAACGTGGTTTGGCCTACCGCAAAGATTCCGCCGTTAACTGGTGTCCAGATTGCCAAACAGTTTTAGCTAATGAACAAGTAGTTGCGGGCCTTTGCGAACGTTGCGATAGCGCAGTAACCAAGAAGAAGTTAAATCAGTGGTATTTCAAGATCACTGATTACGCCGATCGCTTACTAGATGACATGCAGCAACTCGAAGGCAAGTGGCCCGAGAAAGTTCTGATGATGCAGCGCAACTGGATCGGTCGTTCAACTGGTGCCAATGTTGATTTCCAAATCGAAGGCATGCCGGATCCAGTAACTATTTACACAACTCGCCCAGATACTTTGTATGGTGCAACTTTCTTTGTTGTTGCGGCTGATTCCGAACTTGCTGCCAAGCTAGCTGCCGGCACTGAAGTCGAAAAAGAATTTAAGCTATATCTAGATAGCGTTAAGGCTGCCTCTGATATCGATCGCTTAGCAACAGATCGCCCTAAGACCGGTGTCTTCTTAAAACGTTATGCAATTAACCCAGTTAATGGCGAGAAGTTGCCGATCTGGGCAAGTGATTATGTATTAGCCGATTACGGCACTGGTGCGATCATGGCTGTGCCGGCTCACGATCAACGCGACTTAGATTTCGCGCGCGCTATGCAGTTACCCGTGCGGGTAGTTGTTGAAACTGGCGAAGAAGACCCAAACGAAACGGGCATTGCTACTGGTGGCGATGGAAAACTAGTTAATTCAGGCTCACTTAATGGACTTTCAAAGGCTGAAGCGATTGCTCAAATTAATGCCCAACTTGAAAAAGATGGACTTGGAAAATCAGCGCGTAACTATCGTTTGCGTGACTGGTTAGTTTCTCGTCAGCGTTATTGGGGCACCCCGATTCCAATTATTCACTGCCCTAAGTGCGGCGAAGTTGGCGTACCTGCTGATCAATTGCCGTTACTTCTTCCTGATGCAGCTGGCCTAGATCTAAAACCAAAAGGTCAATCACCACTTGCTGCAGCAACTGATTGGGTAAATGTTCCCTGCCCTAAGTGCGGCACCGCGGCAACGCGCGATACCGACACCATGGATACTTTCGTTGATTCATCTTGGTATTACTTGCGCTACCCAAGTTCGACTAATCATAACGAACCATTTAGTCGCGCCGATGTTGATACTTGGTTACCCGTTGATCAATATGTTGGCGGCGTAACCCATGCGATCTTGCACTTGCTCTATAGCCGATTCTTCACCAAAGTTTTATTTGACATGGATATGGTTTCATTTAACGAACCATTTACTCGTTTGCTAAATCAAGGCATGGTCTTGATGGATGGCTCGGCGATGTCTAAGTCTCGTGGAAATTTAGTTCGCCTTTCTGATGAACTTGCTAACCATGGTGTTGATGCAATTCGTTTATCAATGGTTTTTGCTGGCCCACCTGAAGATGATGTTGATTGGTCAGATGTATCACCGGCTGGCTCAGTTAAATTCTTAACTCGAGCTTGGCGCTTATCTGGCGATGTCACAAGTGCGCCAGGAGTTGATTTCAGCACTGGCGAAATCTCATTGCGTAAAGCCACACATAAAGCTCTTCACGATGCCGCCTTTGCCGTTGAATCTTTCCGCTTTAACGTAGCAATTGCTCGCGTAATGGAACTTGTTAATGCCACTCGCAAAGCAGTCGATAGCGGATGCGGACCAGCAGACCCAGCTGTTCGCGAAGCTGTCGAAGCAACAGCAATCATGTTGTCTCTCGTAGCGCCGTATACCGCTGAGGAAATGTGGGATCGCTTAGGACATCAGCCAGCAGTTGCGCTTGCGGGTTGGCCAGTTGTGGATGAAAAACTACTTGTGGCTGATGCCGTTGAAGCGGTTATTCAAATTAATGGCAAGATCAAAGAGCGCCTCGAAGTTGCTCCAACAATTTCTGATGCTGAACTACAAGCACAGGCGCTTGCGCTTCCGGCAATCGTGGCTGAATTGGGCGGCGCAACGCCGGTAAAGATCATTACGCGCGCACCTAAGCTGGTAAATATCGTTATCCCCAATTAATTATTAGCTAGCGCTCAAGCTTTAGATTGACGCCGAGAATGTCGGCATGAATGAATTCCAAAATCAGATTCAACGGATCACCGACTGGTGGTACGAACTCAATTTTTCTACCTTACAAAAGCGCGGCCTATTAATCTTGGCCGGACTGGTAATCGCAGTTTCAGGTTTCTGGGTTACCACTGGTAAATCTGAAGCAGTGATCATGGCAGCACCAATCGCAATTGAAGCGCCATTGGTGACAGTTGATGTTGCAGGGGCAGTGACCAATCCCGGGGTTTACGCGCTACCCGGTAATGCCCGCGTTATCGACGCAATTAAAGCAGCCGGCAACTCACTAGCTGGCACAGATTTAAGTGATTTGAATTTAGCGCGCATTATCCGAGATGGTGAGCAGATTTATGTTTCACCTACTGAGAAAACAAAAATTCCAGCGGGCCGAAAATTCGCGACTAAGAAAACAACACCAACTGGACCACTAAACATTAATCGAGCAACCACGAAACAATTTGAAGCGCTCGATGGCGTAGGGCCAGTGTTAGCAAAGCGGATAGTCGCTTATCGCGCAGCAAATGGTCCATTTATTACTTTGGAAGATCTCGATAAAGTTTCCGGGATTGGGCCAGCTAAATTCGCACAGTTCAAAAGCCAAATCACCGTTTAATTGATTTTCGCGCCATAACTATTGGCGCTGCAATCTGGCTAGGCGCACTTGTTCAAAGCTATGTAGCACCATGGCGGATATCACTGGTGGCCATCGCGTTAACCGCATTTGTTCTCTTTGGTAAAAAGCAACGTGCGCTAGTTGTAATCATCGCCTTATTACTGGGCTCCACGATCATGTCATTTCGAGCTCAAGCGTTGACGCAGACGGTTCTAATGCAATATCTGGGCAGTGAAGTGCAGATTACTGCTCAAGTAATTACTGACCCGAATCGCACTGCTCCGAAAGTCTCTGGGCGCAATTACGTAGCTAGTAATTGGTCATTCTTGGCCAGTGCAATTGAGTTAACGAGCAGTGCCGGTACTTATAAATTAAAAATTCCGATTCGGGTGATGTCACCAGCTAAGAACTTAATCGGGCTATTGCCGGGGCAAACAATTAGCGGGCGCGCAGTGTTAGTTAAAAGTAAAGAAGCACGAGTTGCCGCCCTTGTTCTTTTTCATGGTGAAGTGAGAATTGAAACGAGCGCATCGCTTTGGGCCCGATCACTGGGTGCGATTCGAATTGGGCTGCGTAATACAAGTGGTGATGGTGATGCTGGTGCGCTGATTCCAGGAATGGTGCTGGGGGATACGTCAAAACAAAGTGCCGATTTCAAGTTAGCTATGAAAAGATCTGGGTTAACTCACTTAGTTGCTGTGAGCGGTGCAAACTTTGCCATAGTTTCAGGGTTCGTTTTATGGCTCATGCAATTCCTGTTTCGTAATCGGAATTATCGAATTGGGGCAACTGCACTTTCGCTGATCTTCTTTATTGCACTTGTTCGACCTTCACCATCTGTATTGCGTGCGGCTGCAATGGCTGCGGTCGTACTGGTTGCCATGAGCCATCGGCATGCAGCTGATTCGCTACCGGCACTGGGCTTTGCAATTGCTGCAGTTGTGATTGCAGACCCATGGCAGTCACGCGATGCTGGTTTTGCCTTATCGGTATTAGCAACTGGTGGCATATTGCTTGCGGCACCCAAGATTATTAATTCTTTTGCCAGATTTGTGCCACGAAAATTTGCCGAAGCCCTAGCCCCGCCAATTGCGGCAACGCTTTTCTGCGCCCCAGTATTAGTTGCGTTATCAGGCTTTCTCTCGCCAATGAGCGTGATTGCTAATCTTTTGGCAGCCCCAGCAGTTGCTCCGATAACTGTGTTGGG
>RFRA01000104.1 GCA_009924725.1 Actinomycetota bacterium | reverse complement strand
GGTATTGGAATTGTGACGTTGATTGGTATCCGCCAATTCACTCGTTTTTTTCACAAGGGACGCACATCTCGTTTCCTAGGTTCTGGAAATTGGAAGGCTTACTACGTCGAAGCCACAATTTTGGTGGTGGTCTTATGTGTTATCGCGCTTCGAGGTCTCGAAGGCGCTCTCTCTGAGGAAACTGCTCGCAATAAGCACTACATCACTACTTGGTGGATTGCTGAAATGTTTAAGCAGCTTTCACTCGGTCAAATTACAACTTCGATTCAGGTAATTGCCGCAGTTAAAATTCTTGTTTCAATGCTCTGGTTTGTAGTCATCGCATCAAATTTGACCATGGGTGTTGCATGGCACCGATTCTTAGCACCAATAAACATTTTCTTTAAGCGCAATGCCGATGGTAAGAATTCACTTGGTCCATTGCCAGAGATGTTGTCACACGGTAAGCCAATTAACTTTGAAGATCCCGCCGAAGATGATGTTTTTGGACTTGGAAATCGCGGCGACATTTCTTGGAAAGGCCTGCTCGACATGACTTCTTGTACCGAGTGTGGCCGTTGCCAATCGCAATGCCCTGCTTGGCACACTGATAAACCTTTATCGCCAAAGCTATTGATTATGGCTATGCGCGATCACGCCATGTCTAAAGTTGTTGAAAATGAAGTACTAGTTGGTGAAAATGCTCCGATTTCACTTGATGTGCTTTGGTCTTGTACTACTTGCGGTGCTTGCGTTAATGAATGTCCAGTAGATATCGAACATGTTGATCACATTGTAAATATGCGCCGCTTCCAAGTGTTGGTCGAATCAGAATTTCCAACTGAACTGGGTGGAACTTTCCGTAATTTGGAAAAAGCAGGGAATCCTTGGGGGGCAAACCGCAATGATCGCGAAGCTTGGATTGCAGAATGTGATTTCCCAATTAAAGTTGTTGAAGGCGTTTTGCCTGATGACGTTGAATATTTATTCTGGGTTGGTTGCGCAGGTGCTTATGAAGAACGTGCCAAGAAAACCACTAAAGCAGTGGCTGAATTACTTCACATGGCCGGGGTTAATTTTGCGGTTTTGGGCAAACGTGAAACTTGTACCGGTGATCCCGCTCGTCGAAGTGGAAACGAATTCTTGTATCAAATCCTTTCGCGCGAGAATATAGATACTTTTAACGAAGTGTTTGCAAACCGTGATGTTTCAAAAGGCAATAAGAAAATAGTTGTAACTTGCCCTCATTGCTTCACAACTATCGGTCGTGATTACGCGCAAAGTGGTTTTGAATTAACCATGATTCACCACACGCAATTGTTAAATCAATTGGTTCGCGAAAAGAAATTAATCCCAGTCAATAAGGCAACTACCTCTCTTACCTATCATGATCCTTGTTATTTGGGTCGTCACAACGAGATTTATCAACCACCACGCGAATTGCTTAATGCAACCGGTGTGAAAGTTACTGAGATGCCTCGTAATCAAGAACGTTCTTTCTGTTGCGGCGCTGGTGGCGGTCGCATGTGGATGGAAGAGAAAATTGGCGAGCGCATCAATTTAAGTCGCGTTGATGAAGCTATCGCCACGGGTGTCGATGAAGTCGCTGTGGCCTGTCCGTTCTGCCGAGTTATGGTCACCGACGGCATGACGTCGCGAGAGTCAGATGTTGAGGTCCTAGATGTCGCTCAGGCCTTACTGCGAGCGGTAAAGCCTCAGCCTGATTCGAGTGTATTCTCAGGCAATTCTCAGAACCCTTAAGGATCCTTCTCTTAAGCCGCATTGGGTGGCCCCAGGAAATTAGATAAACCTGGAAATTTAGAGAGGAAGTCATGAGTAAGGGCGAAAGCAATAACCAACGAATTCTAGTTGTTGACGATGAATCGAGTATCAGCGATCTAATTTCAACCAGTCTACGGTTTGTTGGTTTTGATGTGCGAACTGCCAGCAATGGTTCACAAGCTCTACTAGTTGCCGAGGAATTTAAGCCACATGCCATGGTGCTCGATGTGATGATGCCCGGCATGGATGGTTTTGAAGTCTGCAAACGGATTCGCAACGAAGGTCAAAATATTGGCGTTCTTTTCTTAACTGCCAAAGATGGCATGGAAGATAAAGTCGCTGGTCTAACAATCGGTGGCGATGATTACATGACCAAGCCATTTAGTCTGGAAGAGTTAGTTGCTCGTTTGCGCTCACTTTTGCGCCGCACTGGTGCAACTTCTACAATCAACGACGAAGAAAAAATTCGTTTTGCTGATCTCGAATTAGATGAAGCCACTCACGAAGTTCACCGGGCTGGTAATTTAATTGATCTTTCACCTACCGAATTCTTGCTACTTCGCTACCTAATGATTAATGCTGATCGAGTTGTTTCTAAAGCACAAATTCTCGATCATGTGTGGCAATACGATTTCCGTGGCGATGCCGGAATTGTTGAAACCTATGTTTCCTATTTGCGCAAAAAGATTGATACTTACGAACCAGCTCTAATTCACACTGTGCGTGGAGTTGGTTATCGACTACGGATTCCACCAAAGTAACCTTTAAATGCAGAATCGAAACCCTTTATCAAGTGCGAGCTTACGAAACCGACTATTAGTCGGCGTACTGCTTTTATCCGCACTTGGCTTTACGGTTTCGGACTTTGTTGCGCAAAATGCAATGCAAAAGTTTCTCCTTCAACAAGTAGATCAGCAACTAATCAGTGTTGCCGATGGCGCTTTGTTGCGAGTTGATCGTGCTGGAATTCAAAGTGATCCCGACGGCGATGAATTAGGTCGCAACTCTCAATCAAAGACTGCTACCGAAACCCCATTACGCAGCGTTCCTAGCTCAGTTTCAATCACTTTACTTGACCCTTTTGGTAACTACGTTGGCGGTGTTGGTGGCGATCTAAATGCGCAGAAGATCACTGACTATGTTGTTGGCACTCTGCCAGCAGTTGCGGCTAAATATGGAAATCGACCTTTCACTTTAGAAATACCAGGTGCTGATTTCCGAGTTTTATCTCGGGTCTTGCCTTCTGCTATGGGTTCAGTCTTCGTCGCACAATCACTTGCTGGTGTTGATGAAACTTCTAAGCGCTTGCGGGTTATTTTCTTATTTATTGGTTTCATTGCACTTCTTTTAATTGGTTTCGCTTCACGCATGGTGATCCGAGTAGGTTTGCGCCCATTAGTTGCAGTTGAAGAAACCGCTGAAAAAATCGCAGCCGGTGATTTATCTGCGCGCTTACCTGATGCGAAACCTGATACTGAAGTTGGCCGCTTAGTTACTTCACTTAACGCAATGCTTTCCCGAATTGAAGAGTCGTTTGCAGCCCGCGCTGCCAGTGAAAACAAATTACGTCGCTTCGTGGCAGATGCCAGCCATGAACTTCGTACCCCGCTAACAGCCATTCGTGGTTTTGCGGAATTACATCGGCAAGGTGCGGTTAAAGGAGAAGCAGCTACCTCTGAACTTGTTGGTCGAATTGAAAATGAATCGGTGCGTATGGGTGCACTGGTTGAAGACTTATTGATGTTGGCCCGTCTAGATCAATCTCGTGATTTAGTAAGTGCTCCAGTAGATCTAACTGAATTGGTAACCGAAGCTGTTGAATCTGCTCGAGCAGCTGGTCCTGAACATCCAATAAGTTTAAATTTGCCAGAAGAAGCTTTCGTGTTGGGTGATGCACGCAAGATTCATCAAGTGGTCGCGAATTTGTTAGCTAATGCTCGAATTCACACACCTGCAGGAACACCGATCACGGTTTCAATTGAAAGCAACGACGAAGGTACGACTGTCTCTATTGCCGACGCTGGCCCTGGTTTATCGGAAGAGGATCAAGCCCGTATTTTCGAGCGTTTTTACCGTGCAGACCCTTCACGAAATCGCGCAAAAGAAGAAGGAAGTGGTTTGGGTCTTTCAATTGTAGATGCAGTTATGCAAGCACATGGCGGCAAAGTTGGCGTAACTTCAA
>RFRA01000103.1 GCA_009924725.1 Actinomycetota bacterium | reverse complement strand
TCCAGGCTACGAAGCTCCAGTTAACTTGGTTTACTCAGCCCGTAACCGTTCTGCTTGTATTCGTATTCCAATTACTGGTTCGAATCCAAAGGCAAAGCGCATCGAGTTCCGTTGCCCAGATCCATCATCGAATCCATATCTTGCTTTCGCAGCAATGTTGATGGCTGGTCTCGATGGAATCCTAAATAAGATCGAACCACCTGCTCCAGTTGATAAAGATCTTTACGAACTAGAAGGCGCTGAAGCTGCTGCAATCCCTCAGGTACCAGGTTCACTTGGTGAAGTTCTAGATAGCCTAGAAGCTGACCATGAGTTCTTGACTAAGGGCGGCGTGTTCGCTGAAGATCTAATCGAAACTTGGATAGATTTCAAGCGTAAGAATGAAGTTGATTATGTTCGCTTACGTCCACATCCAGCTGAGTTCGAACTCTACTTCGATATCTAAATCGAATTGATAATAGAAACCCCGTCAGAAATGGCGGGGTTTTTATTTCCCCGCCAACTTCAGAGTGACAGTTAGTATTGCCCTATGCGCCGAAGGATCTCTTCACAATTAACTAAGCTGATTGCACTCGAGACCAGTGGTGGCATTTTTCTGGTTGTTGCAGCTCTCGCCGCTTTGATCATTGCAAATACTCCTGTTGCAGCCGGGTTCAACGATGTGGTCCAGCCTTTTCACGGCTTCATCAACGAGGGTTTAATGGCGGTCTTCTTCTTTATGGTCGGTTTGGAAATTCGTAATGAAATCCGAAATGGCGAAATGCGGAGCCCGAAGAATGCAGCTCTTCCGATCTTTGCCGCCATTGGTGGGATGTTGTTTCCTGCCCTAATTTATACCTTCTTTAATTATGGCGGACCGGGCGAATCAGGTTGGGCGGTGCCAATGCCAACTGATATTGCTTTAGCTATCGGTGCTCTTGCTTTACTGGGTTCACGCATTGATACCTCACTAAAGATTTTTCTCCTCACTCTGGCAATTGCAGATGATCTCTTCTCAATTATCATTTTGGGCATCTTCTACTCTTCCGGGCTATCGCCCATAAAGATCTTCTCGACAGTTGGTGTCGTTGCGATCGCACTGTTAATGCCTGAAATCAAAAGACTTCAAACTAACCGACTGGTCGCAATGCTGCATCCCTGGACCGCATTTCTTATCATTCCGATCTTCGTGCTAACGAACATCGGCGTTAAAATTGAATTGAGTTCACTTACCCAAACTCTGAGTTCCCCAGTTGCAGGTGGAATTGTTATTGGCAGAGTAGTTGGAAAGATTGTTGGAATTACTTTATTTGCTTGGCTCGCTGTGAAAATTGGATTCGCTAGAAAACCCGATTCGCTTTCCTTTGCTGAAATTGCTGGCGTTGGTGCACTAGCTGGAATGGGCTTGACCGTCTCGCTATTTCTGGCCGAGCTAGCAATCACCGATCAAGCCGTAATTACAGATATCAAGATTGGCTTACTTGTGGCCGCTCTTGTTTCAGCAATTCTAGGAATACTGATGCTGCGAAAATTCGCGACAGCTCAGGATTAATCTCTTTCTTGTTCCTTAATACGGCCATGACCAAGTAACAGGTAGCCAAAGAAACCAATTAGTAATGCAAAAATGACGCCGACATTGGCGTATGCCCACTGACCTTCTTTTCCACCAATTGCGCCCATGAAGTATCCCTGCCAATTGAGCCAACCAGCGAAAGTATTAGTCACAAATCCCCAGCCAACAATTGAACCTATTACTACCAGTGCAATTGCCACGGGATTGACGCGACCATAGCGACCAGTTTCAATAAACAAATCAGCCTCTGCGTAATCACGTTTGCGCAACACAACATCGGCTACGAAGATCGCAGACCAGACCGCAACTGGCACACCTAAAGTTATAAGAAAGCCCTGGAACGGAGCGAAGAAATCAGTCGCAAACCAAACGATATAAATCGTGCCGAAAAGCATGATGGTGCCGTCAATTGCTGCAGCCACTGGTCGCTTCACCTTAACTCCGATCGAGATTAAAGTCAGGCCCGAGGAATAAAGATCTAGGATTGCTCCACCTACTAATCCCAGAATCGCAACGAGAGCAAACGGGATTAGAAACCAAGTTGGCAGTAACTCGGTCAAGGCGCCAATTGGGTCCATGGCAATGGCATCACTTAACTCTTTGCTGCTGCCCGATAAAGCGCTCCCGTAAATAACCAAAACAATTGGAACAGTCGATGCGCCAAATACAGTCCAGCTAAATACTGCTCTGCCAGAAGTGTCTCGAGGTAGATAGCGCGAATAGTCAGCTGCGCTATTAACCCAACCAAGCCCAATTCCCGTGATTGCAAAGATTATTGCCCCGATTAGCCCGGCTGTAGTTCCGGCCTTAATCGCAAATACTGCATCCCAATTAACTTCATCAAGAGTTAAGACAAGATAAGCAACTGTAGCCACAACAGTAATTCCCGTGATCCAACGTTGTAACTTCATAATCACCGAGTGGCCTAAAACCCGCCAAAGATGGTAAGTGATGCGGCAATCAAAAAGCCCAGAATTAAGGAAATATTGCGATCAAGTGAAGTCGCTCTCTCTAAAACTGTTCCCGTTGCAAGCGTGGCGAGTGAGACCAGAACTGTTTCCCAACCAACAAAGACCAAATATGAAAGTAGCCCTGGCACTGCATTTCCTTTCACGCCGAAAGCTGCCCGTGAGAGCGTCATGGTTGGCGCACTAGAGCGCTTACCTGCCAGTGAGCTAACACCAACCAATGTAAAAGAACCTACGGTGCCAATTACGGCAGCGATTGTTGCTTGCCAGAAGGAGATTCCGAAGCCTAGAAAAAAAGCACCATAGGAAAGGGCCAGCAACGAGACATTGGCCCCTGCCCAAGGCCAGAAAAGATCACTGGCCTTACCGCGACGTTCAGATTCGCCGATAAAATTAATGTCGTTTAATTCTGGTTGCATTCCGTGATTCTAACTTAACGTGAACTTGTATTGAGCGTTTAAAACATGACCATCGGCCGAGACGATACGGTATTTAACGGTGTACCTACCAGGCTTCAAAGTACCGATTAGGTCGACCCGAGCAATAGCCTCTTTGATCTTGATCTGAGAAGTCATGATTTTGTGAGACTTTGCATCAAGAAGCACTATTGAATTGGCGCTTTTGCTCTTTAAAGTTGTGATTGCTTCGCCAAATTCAAGTTGCACAAATTTAGGGGCCTTAGTCAGAGTCGAATTTGCGGTAGGAAAGCTTTTTACAAGTTCTGCGTGAGCAAATGAAATCTGGTTGCTAGTGACAAGTAACGCTATAGCCAGCAGTAGTACCTTTAGTTTTCGCATTAGTCTAAAAAGAAATCAAGTAAGAAATCCTTGGTACCCGGAACAACCGAGTACTTCTCTAGATCTGTTATTCCTTCAGATGCCAGCAATTCATCATCTACGAAGAAATTACCTGTGCAACTCTTAGGCTCACGATTCAAAATAATGTAAGCCGCATCGGCCAGAATCTCAGGTGTTCTGCAAGCAGCAGTATCAACACCTGGAATCATTTGCAGGGCTGCGGTATCTATTGCGGTTCGCGGCCAGAGGGCGTTTACCGCAATACCTTCCTTGCGGAATTCCTCTGACATGCCCAACACGCACATGCTCATTCCGTACTTAGCCATTGTGTAAGCAACATGGTGCTGGAACCACTTAGCTTTCATGGAAAGAGGCGGAGAAAGCGTCAAAATGTGTGGATTTCGACCAGCTTTAGCCGATTCGCGTAAGTGCGGAATTGCTGCCTGTGAAGTTAAGAACGTGCCGCGCACATTCACATCAAACATCAAGTCAAAACGTTTAGCCGGAGTTGCTTCAGTCTTAGTTAAGTTAATGGCGCTGGCGTTATTGATCAAGATATCGATGCCACCAAATTCGTCAGCTGCCTGAGCGATCGAAGCTGCAATCTGATCTTCATCACGCAAGTCACATTGAATCGGTAGCGCAACTCCCCCGGCAGCTTCGATTTCAGCTGCTGCTGAATAAATTGTGCCTGGCAGCTTGGGATTTACCTCGGCAGTTTTAGCCGCGATC
>RFRA01000102.1 GCA_009924725.1 Actinomycetota bacterium | reverse complement strand
TAATCCCCACAGGGGTTGTTAGTCTCGGTGATAACGCCTTCCAATCTTCAGGACTGACGTCAATAACGATTCCTAGCTCAGTGACCACTATTGGTGAATGGGCCTTCGCCTACACCACACAACTAGCATCGGTAACAATTCCCGACTCAGTTACCAGTATCGGTATGTATGCCTTCGCCTACGCGGCATCACTGACATCGTTAACGATTCCTAACTCAGTCACTAGCATTAGGCCTGCTACCTTTCAAGGCTCAGGACTGAGATCGATTACGATTCCTAACTCAGTGACTAGCATTGGATCTGTCGCTTTTGCTTTCTCATCACTGGAGTCGATAACGATTCCTAACGGAGTTACCGAGATCGGGGTCTTCCTTTTTAACGGCGCTTCATCACTGAAGTCGATAACGATTCCAAGCTCGGTGACCGGAATCCTTGATTATGCTTTCGCCAACACCACATCACTGCGATCGATCACGATTCCTAACTCAGTGACTAGCATTGGTTATGCTGCCTTCGAAAATTCTGGGCTGAGATCGATCACGATTCCCAACTCAGTGACCAGTATCGGACCGAGTGCATTCAACAACTCATTCAACACCAGCCCACTTACGACCTATACCTACTGTGGAGCTGCTGACTTAACCAACACAGGACTTATTGGTAAAGAGAGGAGTAGCTGCACAACTGTCCCTGGTGCACCAATAATTGGTGCAGCAACTGCGACTGGATCAACAACAGCAACAGTCTCTTTCACAGCTCCTGCATCTAGTGGTGGTTCCACAATCCTTTCTTACACAGCCACCTCAAATCCGGGCAATATCACCGCCACCATCACACAAGCTGGCTCTGGAACTATTTCGCTAACAGGATTATCCCCTGCAACCCCATACACATTCACGGTCACCGCAACGAATGCAATTGGTACTTCACTAGCATCTGCCGCGTCTGGCTCCATTACAACCTTAACTACTCCTGGTGCACCAACAATTGGCACTGCAACATCAACTGGTGCTACAACTGCGTCTGTTTCATTCACTGCGCCTGCATCTAATGGTGGCGCAACAATTACTCGTTACACCGCAACTTCATCTCCTGGTGGCATCACTGGATCTATCTCACAAGCTGGCTCTGGAACTATTTCGGTAACAGGACTGTCTCCTGCAACCTCTTACACCTTTACCATCACGGCCTTGAATTCAGTAGGTGCATCATCCGCATCTTTTGCCTCTAACTCCATTACAACCTCAACTACTGCCCCTGGTGCACCAACAATTGGTACCGTAACTGCAACTGGAAAGCGCACAGCAACAGTTGATTTCACAGCCCCTGCCTCAAACGGTGGCTCTGTAGTTACTTCATACACCGCTATCTCAACTCCGGGCGGAGTCACCAAGAATCTTACTCAGGCTGGGGGTGGCACATTTACTTTCGATGGCCTACAACCAGGTACTTCTTACACATTTGCAGTGACTGCAACTAATGCCAATGGCACCTCAGCTGCTGCAACGTCTAGCTCGATCAAGACAACAGCGCCCGATGTTGCAACGCTAACTTCGATTAGCTTTACCGATGATGGGACTGGAACTGGTGGCAAGTTAGCTTGGGTTGGATCAAATATAGATCTAGTTCGATATACCGGTCCGGTAGCTTCATATCCAAGCCCTTTAACATTTGGTGGATATTCAGCTAGTTGGAACGGAAACATTCGTAACCTGACTCCGGATACTTCATACACAATCTCGATAGATGCGATCAGTGCAGATGGATTCGGTGAATCAAAGAGTTTGACCTTTAAGACAGGTGCAAAGAGCGATGCGGTTAAGGATCTTGCCTACTGGAATTCTTGGCTGGCTTCTAATACCTATTTCAATGGCGAGGCATCAAGACTCTACGGGTTACTCTCAAAGTTCAGCTTACTTGAAACATCTCCACACCGCTCATTTATCAAGGTGCCCATCTCTCGATTATCAACAGTCACTGCGACCTCGCTGACACCACAGTCATGTTCGGTAGTAAGTACAACAGCCAAAGTTGATGCCGGCATGGTTAAGGCAATTACTAAAGATAAATGCACGATTTCATACACTGTCTCTGGTCCCTCAAAAGCGCCAGTGACAATGGTGAAGGACTTCATCTTCAAGAAGGTTGGATGACTAATCCGTTAAGTGGGTTGTGAGGGACTCGAACCCCCGACCCGGTGATTAAGAGTCACCTGCTCTACCAACTGAGCTAACAACCCGAGAAAGGGACGAACCCTCTAACGATTGGCAGACCCTATCAGCGAAACGGTCTACCTTGGAAATCCACCATAAGTGGCTAATTACCGCACAATTGAACTCTAAAGTGCTTCTTTACCTGTCTCGCCAGTGCGCACTCGAACTACTGAATCAACATCGGTAACCCAGACTTTCCCATCACCAATTGCTCCGGTGTTGGCGGTCTTAACGATCAAATCAAGAATGCTTTCGTAGGTCTCGTCATCTGAAAGTACTTCAATGCGAGCTTTGGGTAAGAAGTCAATGGTGTATTCGGCTCCGCGGTAGATCTCTTTGTGGCCCTTTTGACGGCCAAAGCCACGAACTTCAGAAACAGTCATGCCATGGACGCCAGCTTCATGCAGAGCGTCTTTAATGTCATCGACTTTGATGGGCTTAACAATTGCGGTGATCAGTTTCATTTCTTACTTTCTCTTCTCGTCGTTGAGGTTGAAGATGGCTTGATTCTAGTAGGTATCACGTTAGTAACGGTTAGCATTTCCAGAAATATCGTACGCAGATTCGGCGTGATAAGTCGTATCCAGACCTGTTAGTTCATCTTCGCGGCTGGCGCGGAATCCGATGGTTCTAGAAATTACTGTTGCGATTAACCAAGTAGCAGTAAAAGAGAATGCTGCTGTCGCCAGAATCGCGACTGATTGTTTGCTGAGCAGATCTGTGCCACCACCATTTAGCAGGCCAAGACCGCCAGCAGAATTTGCAGTTGTCGTTGCAAGGAAACCAATTGCCAACATTCCTAGTAATCCGCCAATACCGTGAACGCCAACAACATCGAGTGAATCGTCATAGCCCCATTTGTATTTGCGTGAAACTGCATATGCCGAAAGCGCACCGGCGATTAAACCGATAACTAATGCGCCGAGTGGATTTACATATCCGCAAGCAGGCGTGATTGCTACGGCACCTGCGATAGCACCGGATGCAATACCGAGTGTGGTTGCTTTGCCATCGCGGAAACGTTCTAGTAAAACCCATGACATTGCAGCTGCTGCTGTGCAAATTTGCGTGTTGATCATTGCGGTTGCAGCTAATGATCCAGCAGAAAGTGCGCTACCTGCATTAAATCCAAACCAGCCAAACCAAAGCATTCCGGCGCCAAGTAAAACTAGCGGCATGTTATGTGGCCGCATACTTTCGGTTTTGAATCCTTCGCGTTTTCCAAGAACTAAAGCAAGAGCAAGGGCTGCTGCGCCTGAATTAATTTCAACTACAGTGCCACCAGCAAAATCAAGCGCACCTAACTTGTCGATGATCCAACCGCCTTCGCCACCTTGGCTAGCAAATGCCCAGTGTGCAATTGGTAGATAAACCAAAGTTATCCAGACGCCAACAAAAATAAGCCAAGCACTAAATTTCGCACGGTCTGCGATTGCACCTGATAACAGCGCCACAGTGATGATCGCAAAAGTTAACTGAAACATCGCAAAAGCAAGTGCTGGAATCTGATGGCCCTCAGCGCCAGTTACTTGATCAAGAGTGTTAGCTAAACCAAGATGATCCAGGTTGCCAATAAATCCGCCTTGTGATTTGCCGAAAGCTAATGAGTAGCCGTAGAGAACCCAAATCATTGTGGTGATACCGATTGCTGAAAATGACATCATCATCATGTTAAGCGCACTCTTTGCTCGAACCATGCCTGCATAAAAAATTGCGAGGCCGGGGGTCATAAAGAGAACTAGTGCTGCACTAATTAGCACCCAAGCTGTGTCTCCGCTATTAATCACTTAAGACCTCTCCAAGTCCAAGGCTGCGCCTTTATATAAGGAGGAATACTAAAGGCAAAAC
>RFRA01000101.1 GCA_009924725.1 Actinomycetota bacterium | reverse complement strand
CCGAACCAATTGGTTCGGGGCTTTTCTAATTAAGGTTATTTAAGCCAAAGTTCCATCAACTGCAATCACATTACTTCCAAGAGTGATCTTTAAGTTAAGTGGCGCACCTTTCTTGGCATCGCAACCGATTCCGTACTTGAAAGATGCGGTAGCGCCAGCAGCAACCGGATCTAGTGGAGCACCATTGATGCCGCTATCCCCATCGAGCACTTCGGCACAGAACGCGGTACCTGATTCAACGGACAAACTCAAGATGGAAAGGTCTAACTCTTTAGTTCCACCATTTTTTATTGCGATATCAAAAACATTCGCTACTTGTCCCTTAATGAAGTTAGAGGCGAAAATCGTTGGTGTGAATGAAGCCGGAGTTGAGACGGTAATGGATACGCCGTCGCCAAGATCAAGTGGCGAATTAAATTCAACTTTTGCCGTTGTTTCCGTCTCTTTTACCAAAGTTTCTGCTTGTGCTGCCGGAAGTTCCTTAGGCGCTTTATTGCCACATGCGGTCAGGGATAGCGATGCCACGACGATGGCAGCGGCTGATAGGGCAGCTAATGACTTCTTATTCATAATTTCTCCTAGCCTCGATAACTTCTATGGCAAAAGGGTAACAGCGCTAATTACCAGATGCTCACTCTGGACTCGCGATCGAGCCACATGCCATCGCCTTCTTTGACCTCAAATGCCTCATAAAAGAGATCGAGATTGCTGATGATCTGATTGCAGCGGAATTCTTCCGGTGAATGTGGGTCAACCGTAATTCGAACTCGACGAGTTTCAGGGCGCATCTTTTCGCGCCAACCCATTGCGTGAGCGATGAAGAATCGTTGATCACCGGTTAAACCATCGATAATCGGCGCTTCTTTACCCTGTAGCGACAATTTATAAGCCTGATAAGCGATTGCAAGGCCGCCCAAGTCGCCAATGTTTTCTCCGACCGTTAGAGCGCCGTTTACGGTCATTTCTGGGGTATCTGATGGATGCAGTGCATCAAATTGATCAATTAGTTGCTTGGTGCGCTTTTCAAATTCGACGCGATCTGAATCCAGCCACCAATCATTTAGATTTCCATCGCCATCATATTTTGATCCTTGGTCATCGAAACCATGGCCAAGTTCATGGCCGATAGTTGCGCCAATGCCGGCGTAATTAACGGCCGCATCTGCGTTGAGGTCGAAGTATGGCCACTGCAAAAATCCGGCTGGGAATACGACTTCGTTACTGCGGGGGCTGTAATAAGCATTAACGGTTTGGGGCGGCATGTGCCACTCGGTGCGATCTACCGGAACGCCAATCTTGGCTAGTTCGTAGTCGCGTTCAAACTTTGCCACTCGCAAGATGTTGCCCATTAAGTCATCGGGGCTGATTTCAAGAGCGCTGTAGTCGCGCCACTTGTCTGGGTAGCCAACTTTGGCAGTGAACTTATCTAGTTTCTCAATTGCCTTTACTTTGGTTTCTGCTGACATCCAGTCAAGGTTGGTGATGCTAATTCGATAAGCCTCGGTCAAGTAATTAATTATTTCAGCCATAGCTGCTTTGGCCGCAGGTGGAAAATGGCGGGCAACATATTCTTTCCCAATTTCTTCACCGAGAGCGCCTTCGGTTACCGCTACTCCGCGCTTCCAACGTTCGCGCAGTTGAGGTGTGCCCGACAAAGTCGTGCCATAGAACTTGAAGTTCTGGTTAACGATGGCTTGGGTTAAATATGGCGCAGCGCCCGAAACAACTTCCCACTTCAACCATAGTTTCCAATCTTCCAATGATTCAGATTGCAGCAAGCCAGCTAAGCCAGTAAAGAAACTTGGCTCCATCACAATTACAGTTTCAAAAGCTTTAGCTGGAACTTCGCCAGCCTTTAAGTAAAGGGCCCAATCAAAGCCTGGCATAAGGGTTTCCAGCTCGGCTCGCGAAAACTTGTTATAAGTCAAAGTGGCATCGCGATCTTTGACGGCATCCCAATGATGAGATGCGATCTTGGTTTCTAGATCCAGAATTCGCTGACCATTTGCATCAATGCCAATTAACTTAAACATCGCGGTTACGTGTTCGGCAAATGCGCTACGGATTTCGGCATGTTCGGCTTCGCGGTAATACTCTTCATCGGGCAACGAGATAGCGCCTTGCACCATATGCATGATGTTAGTTGTCGAATCTTTAGCATCGGCAACAACTCCCGAACCGAATATTCCACCAAGGCCAGCAGCTTCAAGTTTGGCCATCACTTCAATGAACTCAGCTAGATTTGTAATTCCATCTACTTGAGCTAAGTAGCCAGTGATGGGAGCGATACCAAGTGCTTCGATGGCATCGGCAGCCATAAAGGATTTATACAAATTCCCGATCTTGCCATTGTCGGCTTCAATAATTGCTAAGACCTGTTTTTCGGAGAGATCACGGAGCTCATGGAAAACACCATGGACTGCCTTGTCGGCTGGAAGTTCGAAATCGCGCAACCAAGTGCCATTGACGTGACGATACAAGTCATCTTGTGGGCGAACCGAGCGGTCGAAATGCTCAAAGGCGATGCCAGAATTATTTGTTGCCATGGTAAACAGCGCTCCTAATAAGTTGCCACTTTAAGTAGTTGAAGGTTCAACTTTAATCTACACTTAACCTTATGGCAGTCGAAAAGAGCGTTCAAGGTGAAAAGCCGGTCAGCGCCAGCAACAAGAACGAACCTAACTGGTTGAGCCCAACTGAGATGGCGGCTTGGCGTAGATATATTGTTGCTAGTCGCAGACTGCTCGAGGCCCTTGATGCCGATTTGGATCAGCATGATTTAACGATGGCTGACTATGAAATTTTGGCCCAATTAAGTGATGCCCCAGATCGCCGAATGCGGATGGCTGAATTGGCTGAAATTTCAATGCTTTCGCGCTCACGCCTTTCACACCGCATGAAGGTCATGGAAGAAGCTGGCTGGGTTCGTCGCGAAGCTTGCCCAGATGACAAACGAGGATTCTTTGCAGTTATGACGACCAAAGGTTGGAAAGCAATTGTTGCAGCTGCTCCTGATCACGTGGCCAGTGTGCGATCAAGATTTGTAGATAAGTTAAGCAAGGCTCTGCCTTCTTACGGCGCTTTGGAGCAGCCTTCTTAGCAGCTGGCTTAGCAGCTGCCTTCTTACGGCGCTTTGGAGCAGCCTTCTTAGCAGCTGGCTTAGCAGCTGCCTTCTTACGGCGCTTTGGAGCAGCCTTCTTTGCAGCAGCTGGCTTAGCAGCTGCCTTCTTGCGACGCTTTGGAGCGGCTTTCTTTGCAGCAGCTGGCTTAGCAGCTGCCTTCTTACGCTTCTTTGGGGCTGCTGCTGGTTTAGCAGCTGCCTTCCTTTAGTTGATTATTTATTTCGGTAAAGAATTAATAACTAATCAGTTTTTTCGCTATTTTCACCCTCATCTGACACTTTTTTCCGCTTTAGGCGTTCTGCAACGGCAAATTCGTTGGTTTCGACGTCATATTTTCGGAATTTGACCATGAAAATTCCCAAAATTCCGACAATTGCCATGCAAATAATGCCGCCTGAAGTTACTGAAAATGTCAGGCTAGTAGCACTGGCTATGCCAGCTGCGCGCATTTGTCCGGCTAATGGACCAACTGAGTAAGACAATAATTCGATGCCAGCTAACCGGCCCCGGTACTCATCGGGGATAGTTTGGTTCCAAATATTTCCTCGGAATAGCGCGCTGACCATATCGGCGGCACCGGCGGCGGCTAAGAAAATCAAAACCAGAATTAGCGAGTTAGATATTCCGGCTAAGGCAACGGCTGCGCCCCAACCGATGGCTCCCCAGATTACTGCTCGACCATGGAAGCGATAAGTCGTGGTCCATTTACTCGTCAAAGTAATTGCGACCGCGCCAATTGTGCCCGCGGCATAAAACAATCCAAGTGCCCAAGGCACTCCAAGTTGATCTGCCCAGAATGGAAATAGCGCATTTGGCATCGCAAAGAACATCGCAGCCAAATCTATGAAGTAAGTTCCCAATAGATCAGGTCGACTAAATGCATATTGCACACCTTCCCAAAGTGAAGCCAGAGATGGCTTTTGGGCATCTTTACTACTTGGAACATTTCCGACTTTTAGAAGCAGGAGTAAGGAAAGAACATAAGTTGCAATATCAAAGCCATA
>RFRA01000011.1 GCA_009924725.1 Actinomycetota bacterium | reverse complement strand
CGCAAAGGTCGTTTACAACCAGGCAAGATGTTCTTAGTTGATATCGCTGCTGGTCGAATAATCGAAGATGATGAAATTAAAGATTCATTGGCAGATGCCGAAACCTATGGTCAATGGCTGCAAGATGGCATTGTTAAATTAGCTGACCTGCCATCACGCGAGCATATTGTCTATCCACACTCATCGGTGGTTCGACGTCAACGGGCATTTGGCTACACCGAAGAAGATCTGAAAATTTTAATCACCCCAATGGCACGCAATGGTGCTGAGCCACTTGGCTCGATGGGAAGCGACTCACCAATTGCAGCAATCTCAGCTAAACCACGTTTGCTCTTTGATTATTTCTCACAACTCTTTGCTCAAGTTACTAACCCACCTCTTGATGCTATTCGCGAAGAGCTAGTTACCTCACTCGGTGGATCAATTGGTCCAGAACATAACTTGCTTGATCCTGGTCCTGCTTCTTGCCGTCAAATTTCGTTAGCTTTCCCAGTAATCGATAATGATGAGCTAGCCAAGATCATTCACGTTAATGCCGATGATGAGTATCCAGAATTAGCGGCATATGTTGTGCGCGGTCTGTTTCCAGTAAATGGCGATGGTCAGGCTCTTCGCAAGCGAATCGATGAAATTAAGCGCGAAGTTTCTAAGGCTATCGATGATGGCGCTCACTTAATCGTGCTTTCTGATCGCGATGGCGATGCTGAAGATGCACCTATTCCATCTTTATTGCTTACATCTGCAGTTCATCACCATTTAATTCGCGAGAAGAAGCGCACCCAAGTTGGCTTAGTTGTTGAAGCTGGCGATGTGCGCGAAGTTCACCACGTGGCACTGCTAATTGGTTATGGCGCAGCTGCGGTAAACCCATACCTAGCTATGGAATCTGCCGAAGACCTAGTCCGCCAAGGCGTAATAACCGGCATCGCGCCTGAAAAAGCTGTGCGCAATTTAATTAAAGCGCTAGGTAAAGGCGTGCTTAAAGTTATGTCCAAGATGGGTATTTCAACCATCGCTTCGTACACCGGCGCTCAAGTATTTGAGGCTATTGGCATTAGTCAAGAAGTTGTAGATGAGTTCTTTGTAGGCACGACATCTCGCCTAGGTGGAATCAGTTTAGACATCATCGCTCAAGAAACTATTGCGCGCCATCACATTGCATATCCGCCAGGGGGAGAAGTACCTGGTTCCAAGCGCCTACCAACAGGTGGCGAGTACTCATGGCGTCGCGATGGCGAACCACATTTATTTGATCCCGAAACTGTATTTGCTCTACAACATTCAACTCGCAACAAGCGCTTTGACATTTTCCAGCGTTATACCAACCGAGTTGATGAACAAAGCCAGCGTTTAATGACACTTCGCGGCCTATTTAAATTTGCTGATGGTGTTCGCCAACCTATTTCTATTGATGAAGTCGAACCGGTATCGGAAATCGTGAAGCGTTTCTCAACTGGGGCAATGTCACTTGGCTCGATTTCGCAAGAGGCTCACGAGACCTTAGCTATTGCCATGAACCGATTAGGTGCTAAATCAAATACTGGCGAAGGCGGCGAAGATCCAGCTCGCTTTGTCAAGGAAGCAAATGGCGACTCTAAGCGTTCGTCAATTAAGCAGGTTGCATCTGGTCGATTCGGCGTAACCTCTGATTACTTAGTCAATGCCGATGATATTCAGATCAAGATCGCCCAGGGCGCTAAGCCAGGTGAAGGTGGCCAGTTGCCTGGCAACAAGGTTTATCCGTGGATTGCCAAGATTCGCTATTCAACTCCAGGGGTTGGCTTGATCTCACCACCACCGCATCACGATATTTACTCAATTGAAGATTTAGCGCAACTAATTCATGATCTAAAGAATGCCAATAAGAATGCTCGCGTGCACGTAAAACTTGTTGCCGAGGTAGGTGTTGGCACAGTCGCGGCTGGCGTTTCCAAAGCTCATGCAGATGTCGTTCTTATCTCTGGCCACGATGGCGGTACTGGCGCTTCGCCACTTACTTCGCTCAAGCATGCTGGTGCACCATGGGAACTTGGCTTAGCTGAAACTCAACAGACCCTGCTGCTTAACAATTTGCGTGATCGCATTGTGGTTCAAGCTGATGGACAGTTAAAGACTGGTCGCGATGTTGTTATTGCAGCTCTATTGGGTGCCGAAGAATTCGGTTTCGCGACAGCTCCACTAGTTGTTTCAGGTTGCATCATGATGCGCGTCTGCCATCTTGATACTTGCCCAGTTGGTGTTGCTACACAGAATCCGGAACTGCGCAAAAACTTTAGTGGTAAGCCTGAATTTGTGGAGACCTTCTTTGAGTATATTGCCGAGGAAGTTCGCGCCTTGTTAGCGCAACTTGGATACCGCACATTGCTTGAAGCAGTTGGCCATGTTGAGTCCCTTGATACCCGCGACGCGGTTAATCACTGGAAAGCATCCGGCCTAGATCTAGCACCCTTGCTGGTACGGCCAGATGTTGAAAGCCCGCTACACAACACCGCAAAGCAAGATCATGGTTTAGCCGCAGCTCTCGATAACAAATTAATTGAGCTAGCAGAAGTGGCACTTACTAAAGGTGAAGCAGTAAAGATAGATCTGCCAGTTCGAAATGTTAATCGCACGGTCGGAACTATGTTGGGTGCAGAGATAACTCGTCGTTACGGTGGCGATGGTTTGCCGGCTGGTACTATCGATGTGACTCTGCATGGCTCGGCTGGTCAATCACTTGGCGCATTTATTCCAAGTGGTCTAAAGATTCGCCTTTACGGTGATTCAAATGATTATGTGGCTAAGGGAATTTCAGGTGGCACAGTTGTGGTTCGCCCTGATGAAAAAGCTTCTTTCAAATCTGAAGCTAACGTAATTGCAGGAAACGTCATTGGATATGGCGCAACGTCTGGAAAAATCTATGTCCGTGGCAAGGTAGGCGAACGGTTCTGTGTTCGTAACTCTGGTGCGATTGCAATTGTTGAAGGTATTGGTGATCACGGTTGCGAGTACATGACAGGTGGCACCGTTGTGGTTCTTGGTGCAACCGGGCGAAACTTTGCAGCTGGCATGTCTGGCGGTCGGGCATTTATGCTCGATATTGATAGCGCCAATGTAAACACCGAAATGGTTGATTTGATGGCAGTTCCAGAAGATCAAAAAGAATCGCTGAAATCTTTGGTTTCAGATTTCCAAGTTGAAACTGGTTCTGAAATTGCGGCAGCGCTGCTAGCTAATTGGCCAGCGGCGATAGCTCGATTCACTTTAGTTATGCCTCGTGATTACGCTCGCGTTCTTGCTGCAATCGAGCGAGCAAATCGTGAAGGTTTACCAGTTGATCAAGTTGTAATGGAGGTTGCAGCAAATGGCTGATCCAAAGGGATTTTTAACTACCGATCGCGCTTTGCCAAAACGTCGTCCAGTCGATGTGCGAATTAAGGACTGGAAAGAAGTTTACGAAGAGCAAGCATTTCCTGATTTACAAAAGCAAGCTGGCCGCTGTATGGATTGTGGAATTCCGTTCTGTCATTCAGGTTGTCCGCTGGGCAATTTAATTCCAGAATGGAACGATTTGATTTGGCGCGGGGATAAGAACGAAGCGATCGACCGTTTGCATGCTACAAACAATTTCCCAGAATTTACTGGCCGGCTGTGCCCAGCACCTTGCGAAACCGCATGTGTCGTTGCAATTAATAAGACTGCCGTGACGATAAAACAAATTGAACTTCGCACCATCGAAGAAGCTTTCAAAGATGGAAACGTTGAACCCTTAATCGCTGATCGTTTAACTGGTAAAACTGTTGCCGTTATCGGTTCTGGCCCAGCCGGTTTAGCAGCAGCACAACAGTTAACTAGAGCAGGTCACACAGTTGCGGTTTATGATCGCGCGGACAAAATCGGTGGCTTGCTTCGTTATGGAATTCCAGAATTTAAAATGGAGAAAGCAATTCTCGATCGTCGCTTAGACCAAATGACTAAAGAAGGAACCCGTTTTCGCCCCGGCGTTAATGTTGGAGTAGAGCTAACTGGTTCGCAACTGCGCACTAAGTACGACGCAATTGTCTTGGCAATTGGTGCAACCCAGTGGCGTGATATCAATGTGCCAGGTCGCGACCTCAAGGGCGTTTATCAAGCGATGGAGTTCTTACCTTGGGGCAACCGTCAGGGATTAGGCGAAGTCGAGACGCCTGAGATTAATGTTGCAGGTAAACATGTCGTAATTCTTGGTGGCGGAGATACTGGTGCTGACTGTCTAGGCACTTCAGTTCCCAAGGCGCAGCAAGTGTCACGCAACTTGAGATCATGCCGCGGCCAACTGAGGAACGCCCAGCCGGTCAACCTTGGCCAACGTATCCAATGATTTATCGTGTTTCTAGTGCACACGAAGAACTAGATAACCGTATGTTCTCGGTGAGTACTGAAGAATTCTTAGGCGATGGCAATGGAAATTTACGTGCGCTAAAGATTGTTGAAACTAAATTCGAAAACGGAAAGTTCGAAGCAGTTCCGGGTACTGAACAAGAAATTCCAGCTGACTTTGTTTTCTTAGCAATGGGATTTACGGGCCCAGAAAAAACAGCGCTAATCGAGCAACTCGAAGTTGAACTAGATGAACGTGGCAACATCAAACGTGGGTTGGATTACCAAAGCAGTCAAGATGGAATTTTCGTGGCCGGCGATGCTGGTCGTGGACAATCGCTCATTGTTTGGGCGATCGCAGAAGGTCGCAGTGCAGCGGCTGAGGTAGATAAGTACTTAACTGGCGACACGCAATTGCCGGCACCGATACTTCCTACTGCTCGCCCAATGATGGTTTAGTGAAAAAGCACTAACCATTAACTAATTAGACTCCAACTAGATAGGCTATTGATATGCGCCGCGCCAAAATTGTATGCACGATGGGTCCAGCTGTTGAATCTTCCGAGAAGGTTCATGAGCTGATTGCAGCTGGCATGAACATGGCTCGCCTCAACCTTTCGCACGGGGGATATGACGAGCATCAAAGCCGTCTCGATTTAGTTCGCTCAGTTGCGGCTGAAACAAATCAGCCGGTTGCTATTTTGGTCGACTTACAAGGTCCCAAGATTCGCCTAGCTCGTTTTGTTAATGGGCCACATGATTTAGCTCGCGGAGATATTTTTACGATCACAGCCGATGAAGTAGAGGGCACTAAAGAGCGAGTAGGCACCACATATAAAGGCCTACCTGGTGATTGCAAGCCGGGTGATCGCATTTTGATTGATGATGGAAAAGTTACTGTCGAAGTTATTGAAGTCAACGGTAACGATGTCGTAACTAAAGTAATCGAGCCAGGTGCGGTTAGTAATAACAAAGGAATTAATTTGCCTGGTGTTGCAGTTTCAGTTCCCGCACTTTCGGAAAAAGATAAAGAAGATCTTCGTTGGGGACTTTCAGCTGGTGCAGATTTTATTGCACTTTCATTTGTTCGCAGCGCTGCAGACATTAAAGATGTTCATGCGATCATGGATGAAGTCGGAATCCGTCGCCCAGTTATTGCTAAAATTGAAAAACCACAAGCAGTTGAAAACCTACAAGAAATTGTTGACGCATTTGACGGAATCATGGTTGCACGTGGCGATCTTGGCGTTGAGCTACCAATCGAAGATGTACCCCTAGTTCAAAAGCGTTGCATCGAACTCGCTCGTGAAGCGGCTAAGCCAGTTATTGTTGCAACCCAGATGCTCGATTCAATGATTCATAATTCAACGCCAACTCGTGCCGAAGCAACCGACTGTGCAAATGCGGTTCTAGATGGCGCAGATGCTTTGATGCTCTCTGGTGAAACCAGCGTTGGTGAGTTTGCGATCCAAGCAGTTCAGGTAATGGCGCGAATCATTGTTAAAACTGAACTAGATATGATGGATCGAATTCGCCCGATGCGCACGCAACCTAAGACTAAGGGTGGCGCGATTACTAAAGCCGCAGTTGAAGTAGGCAAGATTGTCGACGCTAAATTCCTAGTTGCATTCACGAAGAGCGGTGACTCAGCACGTCGTATGTCACGACTTCGCTCACCAATTCCTATCCTGGCGCTGACTCCAGATCCGGCCACCTTTAATCAATTAGCTCTTACTTGGGGTGTTGAGTCGATGATTATGCCGATGGTTAGCCATACCGATGAGATGGTCAAGCAAGTAGATTCTTTGCTCGTTGAAAGTGGTCGCGGAGTTATCGGCGAAAACATAATGATCGTGGCTGGCTCACCGCCCGGAATTCCAGGATCAACGAATGCTATGCGCGTGCACCGAATTGGCGATGCGATCTCTGGCGTTGCACCCGCGTATCGCTAGCTAATTACGTTTCATAGCCAATTTTCTTACCGCTACAATTGCCGTTCCGGCCTCGGTACTCCAACGGTAGAGAGGGCAGTCTCAAACACTGCATAGTGTCGGTTCGAATCCGACTCGAGGCACATGACTTCACAAGGTGGTAGCAATAGCTCTACTTCACCTGCCACTCGCATCTTGGTTGCCGAAGATGAAACTTTGATCCGCATGGATTTAGTCGAAATGCTAACCGAAGCTGGTTACGAAGTTATTGCCCAAGCAACAAACGGCGAAGAAGCAATTTCGTTAGCAACTAAACACAAACCAGATCTAGCAATTCTTGATGTGCAGATGCCTGTTCTCGATGGAATTTCGGCAGCAGAAAAAATTATTTCAATCGCTCCAGTCTTGATGTTAACTGCTTTTAGTCAACGTGAATTAGTTGATCGCGCGCGCGATGCTGGCGTCATGGCATATGTGGTTAAACCATTTACGATCTCTGATTTAGTTCCGGCAATTGAAATTGCAATCAGTCGCCATACTCAAATGCGTTCACTGGCAGCTGAAGTTGCAGATCTGCATGATCGACTAGAGACTCGCAAAGTTATTGACCGCGCAAAAGGCATTTTAATGAAGGCGTTAAATCTGACCGAACCCGAAGCATTTTCTTGGATTCAACGAGCAGCAATGGATCGTCGAATCACCATGAAAGAGGTTGCTGAGGCGGTAATTTCGCCATCTGCTGTCCCTGATAAGTAAGGTGCAAGCGCTTCGCAATTAGCCGGTATGTCGGGCGCGAGATTCCCCTTGCCGTTACGCTCAATCCCTCCCTGTCCCGGGACACAAGAACAGGAAAGGCAATAAATGAACAAGAAGATCCAGCGTTCACTTGCCGTTGTTTCAGCAGCAGCACTCGTATTCGGAGTTGCAGCAGCACAGACATCAGCAAACGCAGCACCAAAGACTGTTTACATTGCATACCAGGGTCCACTATCTGGTGGCGAAGCATCAACTGGTACTGACGAGCAGAATGCAGTTAAGTATGCAATCAAGCTTTTCAATGCAAAGAACAAAGCTACATACAACGTAAAGCTAGTTTCAATTGACGATCAAGGCGACCCAGCAGTAGCTGGAACAGTTGCTCCAGGAATTGGAAAGAACAAGAACATTCTTGGTGTAGTTGGACCTGCATACTCAGGCGCAACAATCGCATCACTACCTTTCTACAAGGCTGGCGGACTAGTACTAATTTCTCCATCAGCAACTCGCGTATCACTAACAGATTCAGCTTCACCTGACTTCGGCGGACCAGTTTTCCACCGTGTTGTTGGTAAAGACGATCTACAAGGTCCAGCTCTAGCTAAGTACGCAACAGCTGGCATCACTAATCCAAAGGTATTCATCTTTGATGACCAATCTTCATACGCTGTACCTCTAGCAGGTTACGTAACAGGTGGTCTCAAGAAGATTGCAGGAGCAACTGTTGTAGGAACTGACTCAGTACCAAATACAACAACTGACTTCTCACCAACAATTGCAAAGATTGCAACTTCAAAGGCTGATGTAGTTATCTACACCGGTTACTACAGCCAAGCAGCTGTATTCATCAAGCAACTACGTGACTCAGGTTCAAAGGCGATCTTCGCTGGCGGCGACGGAGTCTTCAACCAGGAGTTCCCAAAGCTTGCGGGCGCATCTGCTGAAGGTTCACGCGTTACTGGTGTAGGCGGACTTGCTGGAGTAAGCGAAGCACTTGAGAAGGACTACAAGGCAAAGATGGGCGTTTCATCAGGCGTTTACTCAGTTGAGTCACTTGATGCAGCAAACATCCTTCTTCAGGGAATTGCCAAGGGCAACACCACACGTGCAAAGATGCTTGCTTGGGTTAAGGCCTATAACGGCAAGAGCATCACTGGTAACACCATCAAGTTCTCTGCAAATGGCGACATTTCATACGGACTCTTTGCTGGTTTCACCACAAAGAATGGCGTGCTAGTAAATACAGGTATCGTTAAGTAATTAACAAAGCCTTCTAGTTAAATGGGTGCTCTGACTCTCGAAAGAGGGGCAGAGCACCCATTTCTTTGATTTTTCGACTATCTTTGCCCAACGCGGTTTCGCTGGTAAGAGGAGAACAATGTTTTCAGTATTGATCGACCAGTTCTGGTCTTTGACCATTGCGGGAGTTGCCCTGGGCTTCATCTACGTTTTGGTCTCCCTTGGCTACACCATGGTTTACGGCGTACTTCGCATGATTAACTTTGCAAACTCCGAAATCTTTATGTGGGGAACTTTCGGAACTATTGTCACCTCTCGAGATATTTTTGGTTACACCCAAACATCAGCCCCTGCGACTGGCGGAAAATTAGCGCTAGTTCTAATTAGTCAGCTCTTGATGTCTATGGCAGTTGCCGGAGTAACTGCAATCTTTGTTGAATATGTTGCCTACCGCCGCTTACGCGCGAAAGGTACTAACCGTTTAGCAACTTTGATTTCCGCAATTGGTATTTCAATTGTGCTTTCTGAACTAATGCGTTTGCTAACTGATTCTCGCCCTGTGGGTTCACCACGAGTGCTCGAGAAGATCATTTTGACTGAAGTGTGGGGCGCAAATATTCGCCTCGATACCGTAGTTACTATTTTTGCAGCAGCTTTGATCTACTTCTTGCTAGAGCGTTTCGTAAAACTTTCTCGAATGGGTAAAGCAATTCGTGCAGTTTCAATGAATGAAGATGCCGCTAAATTGATGGGTGTTAATTTAAATCGAGTTATTACAACCACGTTCTTAGTTGGTGGTTTAGCGACTGGTGCAGCTGGCTTCTTCTATATAACCGTGTTTGAATACACGAAATTCAATATTGGTTTCACTATGGGTATGGCAGCCTTTACCGCAGCGGTACTTGGTGGAATTGGAAATATTCGAGGTGCGTTTTTCGGCGGTCTATTCCTCGGTCTGCTCGAGGTTTACGCCTCGGCCGTCCTTGGTACCCAATGGAAAGCAGTTACCGTCTTTATCGTGCTGGTGTTAGTACTTCTCTTTAAGCCAAATGGTTTGTTTGGCGAAGCCGTTCAGACAACGAGGGCATAATTATGAAAATCCGTAATTACTGGAATCTACGTGACTTCGGCGCCTCTATTTGGGAGAACGCTGGTCGCCCAATGCGAGTAGCAATTGTTCTCATCTCTATTCTTTTAGTAGGTCTGTTGCCATTTATGGGTGGCAGTTTCTTGGCTACGCCAATTGCATCTTTTGATGCGGTTCTGGTCTATCCAGTGGGCATGTTCGTGCTTATGTCGCTGGGCTTAAACATTGTGGTGGGCAAGTCCGGCATGCTCGATCTTGGCTATGTAGCTTTCTTTGCAATCGGCGCTTACACAATGGCGATTTTGGGAACAACTACGAAGTTAAACACCTGGGAAATCATGCCAATCGGTATAGCTTTTGCGATGATCGCAGGAGTCTTGCTCGGTATCCCAACGCTTCGGTTGCGCGGTGACTATCTTGCAATCGTAACTCTTGGTTTTGGTGAAATTGTTCGTCTAGTTGTACTTAATTCAACTTGGTCAAAGGGTCCTAACGGAATCGCAAATATTCCGATGCCACCACATTTTGGTCCGCTTAAGTTTGAGTTAGAAAATCAGCGACTTTTCTTCTGGGTTGTTATGGCGATGATCTTGTTAACGATTTGGATGATTCGTCGCCTGACAGTTCGTCGTCCTGGTCGTGCTTGGGAAGCTATTCGTCAAGATGAAGATGCTGCCGAACTTATGGGTGTGCATACTTTGAAATACAAGATTTGGTCTTTCACCTTAGGTGCAGCCGTTGGTGGCGCAGCAGGTGTTCTTTATGCATCAAAGAACCTGTATATCGCACCTGAAATGTTCACTCTCAACGTATCTATTTTGATTCTGGCATGCGTGGTATTCGGCGGAATCGGAAACATTTGGGGCGTAATCATTGGTGCCACAATTCTTGGTTACTTGCCTGATCGAATCCGCTTCATTTCAGATGCGCGACTTTTGGTATTCGGCTTAGTTCTAGTTATCGTGATGAACTTCCGCCCAGATGGTCTCTTGCCCCGTAAGAAACGCGAGAAAGCGATCGTTAAGAAAGGGGCTAACGCATAATGGCTAAAATTGGAAAGACTTTATTAAAGCTCGATAACGTCACCATGAAGTTCGGCGGCGTAACTGCGCTAAATGGCGTAAACCTTGAAGTTAAAGAGGGCGAGATCTTGGCACTTATCGGGCCTAACGGCGCCGGCAAAACAACGGTCTTTAATGTGATCACTGGTGTTTACAAGCAGACTAGCGGCATCGTTAACTTCGATGGCATTTCACTGGGTAACCAAAAGCGATATCAAGTAACCGCACTTGGCGTTGCGCGCACTTTCCAGAATATTCGCCTCTGGGGCGATATGACTGCTCTTGAAAATGTAATCACGGCAACTGATGTTCATAAGAAGAGCGGTTTAGTCGGAGCGTTATTCGGTTTACCTCGTGCTCGTCGTGAAGAAGCAGAGAACCGCGAACGCGCTATGGAAATTTTGCGATTTATCGGAATCGATGAGTACTCAGATCGCTTGGCTAAGAACTTGCCATATGGTGTTCAACGTCGTTTAGAGATCGCTCGCGCGCTCGGTACCTCACCAAAGTTAGTCCTGCTTGATGAACCAGCTGCGGGTTTCAACCCAGCTGAAAAAGTAGAACTAGCAGCAACGATTAAGAAAGTTCGCGATGCGGGCTACACAGTTCTACTTATCGAGCACGACATGTCGCTGATCATGGGAATCTCTGATCGCGTTGTTGTTCTAGATTTTGGAACCAAGATTGCCGACGATATTCCATCTGTTGTGCAAAACGATCCACGTGTTATCGAAGCGTATTTAGGAGTACCAGCAGATGCGTCTTGAAATTAAAGATCTGCACGTTCACTACGGCAAGATTGAAGCAATTAAAGGTGTTTCAGTTGTCGTAAATGAAGGCGAAATCGTAACTTTGATCGGTGCTAACGGCGCCGGTAAAACCACGATGCTCAAGACCATCTCGGGACTGCGCCCAGTTACATCGGGCCAGATCATCTTTGATGGCAAAGATATTTCTAAGGTGCCAGCGCACGAGCGCGTAGACCTTGGTATTTCACAAGCTCCAGAAGGTCGCGGAATTTTTCCAGGCATGACAGTGCTGGAAAATCTTGAGATGGGTAAATTCCACCGCAAGAATCGCAAAGCAGAAATGCAAGAAGATCTCGAAAAGGTTTATCACTTATTCCCACGTTTGAAAGAGCGCGTTAGCCAAGCTGGCGGAACTCTTTCAGGTGGTGAGCAGCAGATGCTTGCTATTGGCCGCGCACTTATGACTCGTCCAAAGGTATTGCTACTTGATGAGCCTTCAATGGGTCTGGCGCCACAGATGATTGCAAATATCTTCCGTATCATTACTGAGATTAATAAGACTGGTGTAACCATCTTGCTAGTTGAGCAAAATGCACAGCAAGCGTTGCAACGAGCACACCGTGCTTATATTTTAGAAACTGGAAATATTGTTAAGGAAGCTAAAGCTTCAGATCTACTTGATGATCCAGCAGTACGCGAGGCATACCTCGGTACTGGCGCTCATTAACTAATCGCGCTTAGCTAAAATAAAACAGGTAATTCGCGCAGTGCAAGTGCGTTCGCCTGCCTCATTTGTAATTACCACTTCATAGCAGCACATGGTTTTGCCCAATGAAACTGCAGTTGCAATTCCAGTCACGGTTCCTTCAGTTGCTGACTTGTGATGAGTGGCGTTGATATCAACGCCAACGATGCGACGATCAGCACCGGCATGAAGTTGAGTTCCGACTGAACCTAAACTTTCTGCCAAAACCACATTGGCGCCACCATGTAATAAACCCATTGGCTGTCGATTACCAACGACTGGCATTGTTCCCACTAATCGTTGTGGCGAAGCCTCGATGATTTCGATACCCATTTTGCTATCGAGTTCACCGCTTCCACGGGCGCGGATTGCTGCTAAATAATCGAAAGATTCGTTCTGCGTCATAGTCGGTGAGTCTAACGCTATCAACCTAAGATGAGCGCATGACCAAGCGCCTTTTGCTAATCGATGGCCACTCAATGGCCTATCGCGCTTTCTTCGCGCTACCGGCTGAGAACTTCACTACCGCAAGCGGCCAGCACACCAACGCAATCTATGGATTTGCGACCATGTTGATTTCGTTGCTTAAGGAAGAAAAGCCAACCCATATTGCAGTTGCTTTCGATGTATCTCGTAAGACTTTCCGCACTGAAATATTTCCAGACTATAAAGCTAACCGCGCAAAAACCCCCGATGAGTTCCGCTCTCAAATGTCTTATCTGCACGAACTAGTTGAGTCTTTTGGCATAACCCAATTCGAACGCGAAGGTTTTGAAGCCGATGACATTATCGCCACCATCGCCAAGCAAGCCGAAGCTGATGGTTTTGAGATAGCTATCTGTACCGGAGATCGTGACAGCTTTCAGTTAGTTAATGACAAAACCACTGTGCTTTATCCAAAGCGTGGCGTGAGCGAAATGGCGCGTATGACGCCGGCTGCCGTTGAAGAGAAATACCTGTTAACGCCGGCGCAGTATCCCGATTTTGCCGCACTTCGCGGAGATCCCAGCGATAACTTGCCGTCAGTTCCAGGCGTCGGTGAGAAAACTGCTGCCAAGTGGATTATTGAATACGGTTCGCTAAAAGATCTGCTGGAAAAAGCTGATCAAGTTCCAGGCAAAGCCGGCGAATCACTACGCGCCAATGTTGACTCGATTGCAAAGAATCGAGAGCTAACACAGCTTATTCATGATGTACCAATCGAACTTTCACTAAAGGATCTAGCTTGGCAGCCAATTGAAGAGAGCAAGATTGCACCACTATTTGCCACCCTTGAGT
>RFRA01000002.1 GCA_009924725.1 Actinomycetota bacterium | reverse complement strand
GCATTTAGTGAGGATATTTTGCTCAATTCCGATAGAGATAATTGCGCAAATTTGGCGGCATTTTTATAGACCATATTCATATCTAGTGCGCTTCCGGCCAAAGTTTCCGTGCCAGCAACCACGATCTTTCCACCTGTTTTTGTTACCGCTCTATCTGGCACTTCGCCATAATTTCCATCTGGCAGCCCTGCCAAAGATGTGGCGTCGGTAATTAAATTAATTCGATCGACACCTTTGCACTTTACAGCTATTCTAAAAATCGCTTCATCAAGATGAATTCCATCTAATATCAATTCCGCAAAAATCTCATCGTGATCCAGAATGGCGCCAACGGTACCGGGGTCACGGTGTGAAAGTGCTGACATAGCGTTGAATAAGTGAGTAGTAGACCTTGCTCCTGCTTTTATTCCTGCGACTGCTTGCGTATAGGTGGCATTGGTATGACCAATTGCGGAAATAATATTCTTCTTCGTTAGATAGGTAATTAGCTCTACCCCACCAGTAATCTCTGGAGCTACCGTTACCATCGAAATGAAATTATCGGCCGCTGAAATAACTTGGTCAATTGCTGACAAATCAGCTGCTTTCAATTGTGCAACCACGTGCGCACCAGGCTTGTGTTCTGAGATAAATGGTCCTTCGGTATGAATACCTAAAACTTTGGAACCATTTTTATTTGATCTCGAACTTGCCGCTAAGGAACTTAAAATTGCTAACAAACTTGAGAATTCTGTGGTGTGGGTAGATGCCAACATTGATGTGGTTCCATTTTTTAGATGGAATTCTCGGGCTAAGTTGTGCTCAGCCGGATCAATTGATGTGAAAGCTCCACCATTTCCGCCATGCACGTGGAGATCTATAAAACCAGGCGTTAAAGTTGCGTTTTGAGCGTCAAAAACTAAATCGGTGCTACTCGAATGGGCTTCGCCCTCAGCGATTTTTACAATTCTGCCCTCAACGATTTCCAGATACCCCAGAGAAATGACCGAATCTGGCAAGACGATTCGAGCGTTCCTAATTACACAAGTGCCAGATTGCAATCTCTGCCCTACTAAATTTTGATTGCTGGAAACTTCAGCGGTGAATTTGCCTTGTCGCCATGATCCAAATTGGCGCTTACCAGCAATGGTGCCGGCAAAGCATTTAGCATAAACAGCTTGGTGACTTCAGCGTTTATCGCCTGTGCAATTAGTGCAAAACAAACCGTTGAAGCCGAACAAATGCTCTTGCCATCGGCTAGTTCGGCGACAGCATCTCCGACTACTGATCCATTATCAAGGGCTAGATCGACTACATCGCTTAGCATCAAGGCCGATGGGTGTCTTGAATCAACTGATTCGCTGTGTTTATTCGAACTTAAGCCAATCACTTTGATGCCGCGCTTCTTGCATTCAAGTGCCATCTCTACGATTGCCCCATTGCGCCCCGATTGCGAGGCAATAATCACAACGTCATTTTCTTTTACCTGGTGATGATCTAAAACTTTAATACCATTTTCTGGAATTCGTTCAGGTTGGGAATCACGCAGATCCCAGAAGGCATCTCGACGCTCTTCACGGATATCTTGAAGATGCATCGACTGAAAAATCGCCAGGCCACCTGCGCGACTGGAAAACTCCATTGCCAGTGCTTGAGCATGACCGGCACCAAAAGTAAATATGTTTCCACCGCTGGTAACAGAATCAAAGATCAACTTTGCGGCTGCCTTTATTTCCGGCAGTTGGCGCTTGACCGCATCTAATCCCAAGTGTGCGATTAATTCTGCAATTAAAGCTGAATCTATCTCTTCAGCGCGATTGATCTTCATTTGCACTCCCTAATTAGATTGGAAACCGGAAATCCTTACTTGCCGTACCCATCTGAAAGACCCTTAATAAATTGCTTCGAGAAGATTGTGAATAGGAGGATCAGCGGAATTGCGCTCAGCACTAAGCCTGCGAGGAGAGCCTGCCAATCGTTATTGTAGGTACCAACAAATTGCTGGATACCTAGGGTTAAAGTCTGAGTTTTAGGTCCTGCGGTCAGAATTAATGGGAACCATAAGTCATTCCATACAGGCAGCATCGTGATCGCAGCAACCGCAGCTACACCTGGCATAACTAGTGGAAGAACTATTAGGAAAGTTCTAAATTCATTTGCGCCATCAATGCGCGCTGCTTCCTTGAGTTCATTAGAAATCGCTCGAAAATTAGTCACCATTAAAATTACCCCAAGAGGTACAGAAATTCCTACATAAACAAGAATGAGAGAGAGATGAGTGTTCAAAATATTTAATTTATTCATCATTCTTATTATTACAATAGTGCCCAACGTAACTGGCAACATGATGCCAATTGTAAATAAACCTGCAATCATTTTCGAAAGTTTTGTGGTGTATTCAGTGATTCCATAAGCTGCTAAGCAGGAACAAATCACTGTAAATAGAGTTGAACCTATAGTAATAATTGTGCTGTTGGCATAATTTCTAACAAAGTTTCCTTGTGCGACTGCACGTTTAAATCCATCTAAGGTGAAGGTCTCAGAGTTTGGAAGCTTTAGTGGTCCAGTAAAAATACCGTCCATAGTTTTGAATGAATTTATTAGAATTATAAATATCGGCCCAATTGCCAGTATCACAAAAAATATCAAAGATAGGTGGACTGAGAGATTCTTAGATCTAACTTGAAACCTGCTTTTTTTCTGGGTCATAACTGGCTTACCTTCAATCGGCGTTGCACAGTCGCAAAATATGCTGCTGTGCCCAATAAAATAATGAAGAATATTACGGTCGCTGTTGCAGCGCCGAGATTCTGGTTTCCTAGATCAGCGCCCCAACCAAAGAAAGTCCGATAGAACAGTGTGCCCAGAACATCAGTGGCATAGTCCGGACCAGGCATTCCACCATTTAGGGCATAAATTATATCGAAGCCATTGAAAGTCCAGATAAAAGTTAAAATCGTAATAATCCCAATTTGAGGCGCAATGAGCGGGATTTTAATTCGAAAGAAAATTCGTAGATCTGATGCACCGTCCACTTGAGCAGCTTCGATAACATTACTTGGAATTGAAAGCAGTGCGCTGTAAAGAAAAACCATAGGAATTCCTAAATATTGCCAGACTGACATCAAGGTAATTGTTGGAAGCGCAGTAGCTGGTTCCCCAAGCAGTGGATAGTCAACTATTCCCCAAAGTGGGCTGATGATTAATCGCCAAATGAAACCAACAATTACAACCGAGAGGGTGGTTGGAATAAATAGTAATGTGCGATAAAAACTGGTCATTCGTCTAACTCGACCCGAGGTCAATAGGGCTGCCATAAATAGAGCTGTTGGAAGTTGGATCGATGCCGCAATTAGGAAAAATTGGCAGTTATGCAAAAATGCGTAGAGGAGTCTCTCGCTTGCTTCATCATTGGTGAATAGGAATACAAAGTTATCTAAACCAACAAATTTATCTTCTTTGTAGAAACTGATGTAAATAGTTGAAATTAATGGAAAAACTGCAAAAAGCAGAAAAAAAGCCAGGGCCGGCGAGGTGAACAATAAAAGTTGGCGGCGTCTACGCACCAAAGTTTTTGAATTCAAGTACTCCCCCAGTTAACTTGGAAAAATTTAAAAGGTGAAGGTGCTCAGACCCACCTTGGGTCTGAGCACCTTCCTCACTTACTTCTTTTTCTGTGGTGGATACCAGGATTCCAACGACTTTTGTAGTTCAGCCGCTGCCTGTTTTCCGGTCATCTTCGTAGTCATCATCACATTTAATAGATTAGTAGTGACAGAGAACCAGTTAGGTGTACCCGTATTCATCTTATCCATTCCGATAGGTGCATTGATGATCGCACCGTCGCGAAGGTTAAGCCAAGCTTGTGCCGTTTTATTCTCAATAGTGATCTTCTCCTTGCTTAATGGGAAGAATCCAGGCAAGTTGTTGGCATATACCTGCGCAAACTCCTTAGTTGTAAACCAAGTAAGAAGTTTTTTAGCTGCAGCTTGGTTAGGGCTGGCAGCGTTGATTCCAAAGCCATGATCTGCAAGCACTTGAACATATGGCTTGTCACCGGCTTTAGCTACTGGAGCTCCAAATACACCAACATTTGATCCTGGAGGTGCCATTTCTTTTACACTCCATGAACCTTCAGCTGCAATTGCAGCGCGGCCAAGAATGAATAGCTGCTCAGCATCTGAGTAGGAGACAGATGAAAACGCCTTAGGAAGATATGGCTTCCATGAAGCTAGAGCTTCGAATGCAGCAACGTACTCTGGATCCGTAACTTTTCTTGTGCCATTATCAAGGGCAACTCCACCGGCATCACCCTTCCAGTAATAAGGTCCCACTAATTGAAGACCCATTTGATCTAGCATCCATGAATCTGCTGAGGTACCAGTCGCTGCAAGCGGGATGTACTTTCCACTTTTCTTTATCTTCTCAAGGACTGCAATAAATTCCGCTTGAGTCTTAGGAACAGTCAAATTTAATTCCTTAAAGATATTTTTATTGTAGTAGAAACCTGCACCTACTGAAGCTGATGGTACGCAGTATGGAATGCCTTTGGCATCTGACCAAGACTGCATTGATTGTGTTGTGAAATTCGTCAGTCCAGGTAAGCCAGTTAATGGAACTAAATGCTTATCCTTTATCAGGGCCTTAGTTAATCCATATGGACGACACATAACTACATCTGCGGCAGTTTTGCTCTTCATTCGCAAACTAAGTGCAGAGTCATATTCGTTTGAAGGACTAGGTGCCCATACAACTTTCACACCAGGGTTAGCTTTTTCGTAAATCGGAATAATGATTTCTTTCCAAATTTTTGAATCATCTGTACGCCATGAATCAATTGTAAGAGTTACTGGAGCCGCTTGAGCTGATGTTGCTACAATTGATGTAGGAACAATTAATGACAGGCTCATTGCGAAAACTAAACTTGCTTTTTTAATTTTCATTTACATCCAATCGAAGTAGTTTGATGGAAGCGTCAAAACTTTTGTTGAGCCAAATGTTTCACCATGCTCAGATCAAAGTCAATGATTTACGATTGACAAGTTTGAACTATTAACTAGTCCAGTTACGAAATTGGTATACCTAATAAGTTGGACTAGTTTGCGCCAACCCAAGTGGTTACCTGCTCTAACCCTGGTGCTTTATTCAAAGCCATGATTTGGGCACCTGCAATAGCGCCACCTAACGGTTTTTGGTACTCGGCCTCAGGAAGATATTGGCCGATAAAATCGTGGAATGGTTTTTCTATTAGTGGACCAATGTTAAAGATTCCACCAGCGGTGGAATAAGGAAATGACGCGCCCGCTAACTCGGAGCGTCTAGCGGCTGCTTGCACATTCATCGCTAGATCTTGAGCAGCTCCGCGCAGAATTTCCACAGCTATTTCATCGCCTGCTTGCGCCGCCTCTGCCACGTTCTTACTAAATGAGGCCACTAGCTCAATTGGGTTAACTGATCCATAAACGCTAGCCGCGGCCTTTTCCAGCGTACCGAATCGATTAATCATCGCTTTATGAAGTGCGGCTGATCCGGGCAGCCCATCATCGACCATCGCAGCAATCTTTAGTCCCTGCCGACCAATGTCATGCCCGCTTCCGCGGTCTGCAAATAAAGGGCCATCGCCATCGATGCGAAATGGAGCGCCTTGCCTGGAAATTGCCATTACAACGGAGCCCGTTCCTGCTGCCACAACAACGCCGGGTTGATTTCCAAGCGCGCCTAGATAATTCATTACGACATCACTTGCAATCGTAAATCGATCTGCTTTGACTAAAGAGGAGATTGCTTTAGCGGCCAGATTAAAACTTGGCGCTGATTGAGCACCGTTTAGTCCGAATGCAACGCCAGCGAATCTTGGTGTTTGTGGAAGTTGGTCAAGTGTTTTGCGCAAGCTATCTACAACACGTTCGTAGCCATTGACGCTACCTATTATTTCTAAACCAGGTCCACGAGTCTGAGCAATTTCAACTCCCGCTGAATCAATTATTACTGCCTCAGTCTTTGATTTTCCGCCATCGACTAATAAATATAACTCACTGTCCTGATTCATGTTTTGCATCATGCTCTTTCCTGAACGGGATTATTGCCTGCACAAAATGGGTCAATCTCCACTGGGGCAGCGTTACTTAATGCAGCCTTCTCCCCGCTCTGGTCGCGAAAAGCTGATCAGATTGGCCAAGCAAAGGTTTTGCGTTTAACTATTCCGCCATACATCATTTTTGGCCTACTTTTTATATACACAATCACTCACAGCTTTCCTACCTTAATTTGGATGACTTGCATTTTTATGGCAGAGGCATTCTTACCCAATATCAGTGGACTGGTACGGCGACGCTGGCTACACACTCTGGAGAAGGAAGAAGATGGTCGTCAACTCATCAACACTGCGTATTCATTTGAAGCACTTGTTGATGAGATAGTTTTTATTGTTGGACCCCTCATAGCATCTGCAGCAGCTATCTCAATTGCACCTCAAGCTGGAATGTATTTTGCATTTTCCTTTATGAGCGTCGGGACTGGACTCTATCTTTTGCAGAAAAGAACTGAACCGCCACCTTACCCAATTGTCAAAAGCGAGGAGAGGTCAGCGGTTCTTAAAATTCCATACGTTAGGGCGATTTTCGTACCCTACATTTTCCTTGGCGTATTCTTCGCGTCTGCCACTTTAAGTACTATTGCGTTTGCCGATCAACTCAATGCTAAAGGTTCTACTGGCATACTTTTAGCGACTTGGTCAGCTGGTAGTGCCGTTGCCGCAATCATAAACGGCGCAATTGAAACGAAGATAACCAATGGTCAGAAATTTGTTTATTTGATTGTAGCCATGTTTTTCTTAACAATTCCACTGCTCTTCGTGCATTCAATACTAGTCCTTGGGATTGTGCTTTTCTTAAGTGGCCTCGGTGTTGCACCAATACTGGTTTCGGGTTATGCAATAGTTGAAAAATCAGTTCCTGCCGCAAAGATCACCGAATCTTTTGCCTGGGTACTCGCTGGCCTACAAATCGGAAACGCACTCCCAGGCCCACTTTCCGGATACATGATCGATAATTATGGTGCCGATAAATCTTTCATCGTGCCGGTTATCGCACTTCTATTCACAATCCTTTCCCTCCTCCCTTTTCGCAAAGTTTGGCAGGTTGCTATCAAGATTTAGAGAAGTTTCATATTATTTAATGTAACATCTTGCCAATTAATTAGGGAGAAATCATGACTTTAACAAAAGCTTTCGCGGCTATGTCGGCCAAGGGAAAATTAGAACCATACGCTTTTGAAAGACGAGAGCTAAGAAGTGATGATGTTGGATTTCGAATTGACTTCTCTGGTATCTGCCACACTGATATTCATCAGGCAAGAGAAGAGTGGGGAGAAGCAAATTTCCCTATGGTTCCAGGTCACGAGTTTGTTGGTACAGTAACCTCAGTTGGGAGTGACGTATCAAGATTTAAAATTGGTGATCGCATTGGTGTAGGAGTTTTTATTGATTCCTGCAGAAAGTGTGCGAACTGTCTAGCTGGTTTGCAGCAGTATTGTTTAAATGGATATACCGACACTTACAACGGCTATGAGAGAAATAGCGAGCAGATTGCCTTTGGTGGTTATTCAAATTACTTCGTAATTCCAGAGAGTTACGCTTATAGACTTCCCGCAAATCTTGAGATGGCAGCGATGGCTCCATTACTTTGCGCTGGAATCACTACCTATTCCCCGCTAAAAAAATGGAAGGTTGGTCCAGGAAGCAACGTTGCAGTTTCCGGTCTCGGAGGTTTGGGACACATGGCCGTTAAATTTGCGGTAGCCCTTGGTGCCAAAGTAACCGTTTTATCTCACTCTGATTCTAAAGAAAGTGATGCAAGGGCTTTTGGCGCAACTGATTTTATTAACACTGGAAAAACAGATTGGCAGCTTGGATACCAGAAACGTTTTGATCTCATTTTAAATACTGTATCTGCCCACTTAGACCTAGAACCCTATTTATCAACACTTGCAACAGATGGCTCTTTAATAGTCATTGGTGTTCCTAGCGAGCCCTACAACATTAGCGCAGGATCTCTTTTAGATGGCAGGCGCTCTGTGTCAGGCTCTTTAATTGGCGGAATCCCTGAAACACAAGAGATGCTTGATTTCTGTGGAGCTAATAACATAGTTAGCGAAGTAGAAGTTATAAGCGCAGATTACATAAATGAGGCTTACGACAGAACTGTTGCAAGTGATGTTAGATACCGCTTTGTTATCGATTGCTCAACTTTCTAGATAATTATCGTCAGGCGTTAAGAAAACCGGCCACCCGATGAACTGTCACTACTTAGGCGTTGTGATAAGTAGATCGGCACGATTGAAATAAAGACCAAAGTGGCGGCAACTACGTTAACAATTGGAGTCTGGTTAGGGCGGAATAAGTTGTTATAGATCCAGATTGGTAGCGTTTCAATTCCAGGCCCTGCGGTGAAAGTTGTAACAACAATCTCATCGAAAGAAAGTCCGAAAGCTAATAGGCCGCCAGCCAACAAAGCAGAGGCCATATTAGGCAGCGTAATCAATCTAAAGGTTGTAAAGCCATTTGCACCAAGGTCCATTGAGGCTTCCTGCAGTGAAGTTCCCATGCGTCTTAATCTAGCTACTGCGTTGTTATAGACAACGACAATACAAAATGTGGCATGACCAATTACTACTGTTAATAGGCCAGTGGACATGCCAAGTTGTTTGGTGAAGGCATTATTAAGGGCGATTCCAGTTACAACGCCTGGAAGTGAAATAGGTAGTACAACTAATAGCGAGATTACTTCTTTACCAAAGAAGTTATAACGGCTAACTGCAAAGGCAAGTGAACTGCCGAGAACCAGGGCAATAGCCGTGGCCAAAAGTCCAGCAAGGATCGACCACTTAAGAGCCTCGCGAACACCAGTGTTATCAAGTGCCATCGTCCACCACTTAGTGGTGAACTCTTGTGGGGGCCAACTAAATGTGCGACTGGAGTTAAATGAATTAATAACAACAACTGTCAATGGAATATAGATAAAGGCCAAGCCCACGCCCAGGAGTGAAGCAAGAAGCAAGCGAGCATTTCTCGAGATCGTCATTACAAACTCGCTAATGCGCCGGTACGACGCACCATCCATAAATAGATAGCCATTATCGTGACTGGAATAGTTGCAATGGTTGCGGCGAAAGGCAGATTAATACTGAAATTTTGATAAACCACATTGCCAAGCATCTGTAATTTTCCACCGATGATGGTTGCAGTTATGTAGTCGCCAAGGCTTAAGGAAAATGTGAACATCGAGCCGGCTACCAAGCTAGGGAAAATCAAGGGCAATACAACGCGGCGGAAGGTGTACCAATTGTGTGCACCGAGATCGCCAGATGCGTCAAGTAAGTTATTTGGTAGCCGTTCCAGGCCGGCATAGATGGGCAAAATCATGTAAGGCAACCAAAGGTAGGAAAGTCCGATGATTATTGCGGGGCCGCCAAAACCTGGTGAGTTGAAACCAATTGGACCAAGCAGCCAATCAAGAACGCCGTTTCCAGGTTCAAGCATGGTGCGCCAGGCATAAATCTTTACTAGATAAGAAGCCCATAGTGGCGTGAGAATGAGGGCAACTAAAATCTTTTGAGATTTAGGTTTAGCAATCTTGGCCATATAAAAAGCCATCGGAATTGCCAGGATCGTGCAGATTACGGTTACTGAGATTGCGATGCCGAGAGTTCTAAGAACTACGTTTTTATATGCCGCATCTGTGAACATATCTTGGAAATTTCCCAAGTTAAATGTTTGAACAACATTGCCAGTAAATGAATCAATCGTAAAAAATGCTGTTACTAACAAGGTTGCTAGCGCACCTAAATAAGCAACAACTAACCAAAGGATTGGTGCGGTAAGAAGTGCTACTAATCGAAGCTTCGGCTTCTTATGCATTGTGTTGGCAATACTTTGCATGAGCACTCCTTTCACTAAATTTTTTTCAACTCTAAAATTCGTTTAATAACTTGCAAATAAAGAAAAAGCCGGGCGCAGAATTAACTGCGCCCGGCCCATTACTTATGAGTTACGCAGGCTGGACCAAGCTTTGACCCATTCGGCGTATGGAAGGCACTTCACGTCGGTACGGCCATCAAGGCAAGTCTCGGTTGGTGTATTCCAGTAGTAAACATTTTCCCAATATGCATCATCTGCTGCATGAAAAGTTGCACAGTGGTTCTTATCTGCAGTTAAGTCACATGACTTGGCATTAGATGGTGCTTCGCCAAACCATTCAGCAACGCCTGCATTAGCTGCAGGAGATGCAATGTGATTCATCCACATGTAAGCACAGTTTGGATTCTTCGCCTTAGAAGAAATCATCCAAGTATCAGACCAACCTGTTGAACCTTCAGCAGGCTTGATGCCTTCGACTTTAACGCCTTCGCTCTTCGCCAGGTTGATATTGACCTGCCATGTAGTACCAAGAACGGTGCCACCTGACTTAAGCGAAGCAACGTGCTTTAGGTAATCGCCCCAATATTCACCGATCAATGGCTTTTGTGCCTTTAGCACTTCAATAGCTGCATCGAATTGCTTCTGATCTAGTGCATATGGATATTTGATCCCAAGATCTGGCTGAGTATTCATTAAGTAAAGAGCAGCATCTGCAATATAAATTGGTGAGTCATATGCTGTGATCTTGCCCTTATATGGCGAGTTGGCATCAAAGACTGAGGCCCATGAAGTTGGTGCTGGCTTAACGACATCTGTGTTGTAAGCCAACAAGTTCGCACCGCGTCCGTGAGGAACACCGTAGGAAACGCCATCAACTGAGTTCCATTGCTGCAGCTTCAGATTACTGAAAATATCTGCGTAGTTCGGAATCAAATCTGTATTAACTGGAGCAACATCTCCGCCGTAGATCAAGCGAAGTGATGCATCACCTGATGCGGATACAACGTCATATTCGCCGGTCTTCATTAGGGCGACCATGTCATCTGAAGTTGACCCGATCTTTACATTTACTTTGCAACCAGTCTCTTTTTCAAAGCCAGTTACCCAGTCGACATTTTTATCAGTAGAACCATTTTCAACATAACCTGCCCAAGCGACAAGATTTACTTGGCCTTCACCATCGCCAAGTTTTTCCATCATTGGAACATCTGGAACTCCGCTGTTTGTAGCGGCTTCATTGCTACTTGAACAACCGGCAAGAATTAGCGCTGCAACTGAGGCAACTGCTATCTGCGAAAACAGACGCTTCTTATGCATCTGTACCTCCATCTTGATCATCCATATTCAGCGGTTGAATATGGCCACCTAATTCATTACTGAACCAGGAATTCCTTTTCACGCTGCCAGGACAAAGTCACAGCATCACCTATTTTTAGACCGTTATTTGGTTGGGTTGAAATCATTGAAAACCCTGGCTCGGTGTCGAATAAATAGCGCGTTGTGGCCCCCACGAAAATCTCATCGCGCAGAGTTGCTTTAATTGAGCGATCCCCAGCCCCAGAATGCGCACTTGAAACAAATTCAGGGCGAATATTTATTTTCTTACCATCAAGTTCAATTCGATTTGTTTGACCCACAAATTCCGAGACAAATTCACTCTTTGGGTTTTCATATATCTCGCGTGGGGCGCCAAGTTGCTCGATCTTGCCGTGATTAAAAACAGCGATACGGTCGCTCATGGTCAGCGCTTCTTCTTGATCGTGGGTAACAAAGATAAAAGTAATACCTACTTCTCGTTGCAGGGCTTTTAGTTCGATCTGCATCTGTTCGCGTAATTTAAGATCAAGAGCGCCGAGTGGTTCATCAAGTAATAAAACCGATGGCTTATTCACAAGTGCACGTGCAAGTGCAACACGTTGACGTTGGCCACCCGAGAGCTGAGCAGGTTTTCTAGCTTCGTAACCTTCTAGTCGAATTTGTTTTAATGCAACTAGAGCTTGCGTTCTACGCTCCTCTTTCGAAACCCCTTTTACACGCAATCCATATTCAATATTTTCTAAGACGTTCATATGCGGGAAAAGTGCATAGTCTTGAAAAACTGTATTTACGTCTCGTTCATATGGTGGCAATTGCGAAACATCTTTGCCGGCCAACGTGATAGTGCCTGAATCAGGTTTCTCAAAACCGGCGATCATGCGTAGAACGGTCGTCTTTCCTGAACCTGATGGGCCAAGCAGAGTTAAAAACTCGCCTTCACGAATATCTAGGTCAATGTCATCGACAGCGCGCACCTCGCCAAAGGAACGCTTTAGCGCACGGATCGAAACTATGACTGCATCGGACATGCGCGAAACTCTACCTAGTTAGGCTCAGTATTTTCTATAGTTAGGCAAAACACACCAAACTTTGAGTAGGGCGCTAGTTGTTCTTCACGTATTCAGATGCGTGAGGAAAACCATTAGCCGCGAGCTTTTCAGCCATATCTTCTTTGACTGCTTTTACGACCTTATGGGTCCCGTCGCAGTTCTTCTCTTCATCTCTGGTGTGACCACACTGGCAAGCGCCCATGTTTTCTCTCTTTTCTTAGTTGCGTGGAACAAACTGTATCGGGCGATTGCGGTTTTCGCCCCTTTTTCAGGGTCACGCATTCGGTAACTAGAACTTTTACGGCATGCCTGACGAAGGCTACAAATTTGAAAAGTACAATTTGAGAGTGGCCTGAGCCAGCGAAACTAACGATCTCGACAGGATGGGTCTAAATCTTGAAAAGGAATAGGTTCGACTCTGCGGTTAGGAATCTTTTCTAGTGATTGCTATCCGAAAGAAAGAAAATAAAGTTTGGAAGTGGTTTAAAAAACATTTTCTAATTATTTTTTTATCTTTCGTCTTTGTCTTCATCGCATTGTTCTTGGTCGCCTATAACAAGACCTCAATTTCGGTGCAAAATAGCTACACATCTAGCAAGGCATCGGTGTTTAAGTACACAAATGGAACTGAAGTAGGGCGCGTATACCGAGAAGACCGAGTTGAAGTTCCGCTGATTAGAGTTCCGCTGCACTTCCAAGAGGCCATCTTGGCTGCTGAAGATAGCTACTTCTATTCACACCGTGGGGTTAACCCAGTGTCGATATTGCGAGCCCTTATTAAGAATGCCACATCCGATTCATTCCAAGGTGGCTCTACCATCACGCAGCAGTACGCAAAGATTGCTTATCTAAAGCCCGAGCAAACGATCTCCAGAAAAATTAAGGAGATTTTTGTTTCTCTAAAGATTGAAGCCACTTATAGTAAATCTGAGATTTTAGAAAAATACCTGAATGCAGTTTATTTTGGTCGAAATGCCTACGGCGTTGAAATGGCCTCACGTAAATACTTCGGCGTTAAAGCAAGTGCCCTTGATCCGGCTCAGTCAATTGTGCTTGCTGCGCTAGTTCGGTCTCCGGCAAAGTATGACCCAGATTTTATGCCTGGAAATTTTGCAAATTTAGTGAATCGATTTAATGGAATTAAGAAGAATATGGTTGCCAAAGGTTGGCTCACTGAATCTGAGGCGAAGTCAATAGTTTTCCCCAAATTTAGAAATAGCAAAGTAGAAGACATTAATTTTTCTAATCGTGGCCATTTGATTGCTGCAGTTAAAACTGAGTTATCGACGTTAGGTTTTGAAGAAGATGTTCTAACTGTCGGCGGTTATGTTGTTGTAACCACTCTCGACCAAAACGCTCAGAAGTATGCAGAATTAGCCGTTGAGAGCCAGCGGCCGCAAGATGCGCCAACAGATTTACATATTGGGCTTGCTTCAATCCGACCAGGCACGGGCGAAATTGTCGCGCTGTATGGTGGCGATGACTATCTAAAGCGGCAGTTAAATGATGCAACCCAAGCAATTGCTCAGGCTGGATCTACCTTTAAAGTGTTTGCGTTGATTGCTGCACTAGAAAACGGTTATTCACTTTCGACCGTATGGGATGGGCGCTCGCCACAAACGTTTAGAACTGGCTATGGCAACTATCGCGTATCTAATTATGGGAATACTAGCTTTGGCCCAGTTTCGTTGTATAAAGCAACTGGAGGTTCGATCAATACTGTCTTTGTAAGATTGGGAATCAAAGTTGGTGCCGAAAAAGTTGTAGATGCCGCAAGACGTGCTGGCATCCCATCAGATGTTCAGATGTTAGCCACGCCTTCAGTAGTTTTAGGTGTATCAAGTCCCAAAGTGATAGATGTGGCATCGGCGTATGCAACTTTTGCTGCGAATGGAATTTATTCCAAACCATATTTAGTCAAGAAAGTTTTCGATGGCGACGGAAAGTTAATCTACGAAGCTAAAGAAGAAAGTAAACGCGTATTTTCTCAAAAAGTTATGGCCGATCTTACGTATGCTCTTTCTGGGGTAATTCGTAACGGAACCGCTTCGCCCGCATTAGGAGCGTTTCCGCGCCCGATTGCTGGAAAAACTGGAACATCGCAGGATGATGCATCCGCTTGGTTTACGGGATACTCACCTGACTTATCAACGTCAGTGGCTTTCTTCCGCGATAGTCCGAAAGAGCGCTTAAACGGAATTGGTGGTCTGAATTCGGTTACTGGTGGAAGTTTTCCAGCTCGAATTTGGAATTCATACATGAGGAAAGCATTGGCTCCACTACCAATCTCATTCTTTCCTAAACCAGCTTACGTTGGCGGAACACGAAGTGTTTATGTAGATGTTGCGAAGCCAACGCCGAAGCCTACTAAACCTATGCCAAGGCCAACGATTTTCAAGCCTAAACCGGTTCCACTTGAGTCCAAGAAACCACTGCCAATTACATCGAATAAGCCAGTGCCTGGCTCATCTAGCAAGCCGATCCCGAATGCTTCAATCAAACCAATTCCAGCTAGCAGCAGTGGGCCTGTGCCCGACTTTTCGCCGAAACCGATTCCGAAGTAATTTACCAATTCAGATAGAAGAAATAATCTTTCGGTTTGGCAGCTGAGTTATCGCGGACAACCAAAATCGGATTTAGATTATCGATCGATTTTGGGAGTTCGTAAGCAATTCGCATAGTTGTAGATTTATTAGCAGGCAGCGTTATCTCGATAGGAGAATTCTCGTAGGTTATTCCTTGAGCACTCTCGATGTATTTTCCATTAGGAAGAATCATATAATAAGTAAAATTTAAATCAACGGCTTGCAGAGTTTTAGTGCTCTGATTAGTTAAATTCAGATCAACGCCGATCCATCTATTTAGACTATTAGGATCTACCGAACCAATCAGGCTATTGTCAAAGACACAACCATCATTGAAACCGTTCTCTTGGCAAACTTCATTTGCAAATTCAAAGTTCACGGCCCCGGCTTGGAATTGCATTGTGCCGATTTTAAATTTATTGCTCGGAGGCACTGGGTTATAGAACGAGGCAAGTGCAGGTTTAACCGGTGTAGGTGCCCATTTGTACTCAGTTACTTTTACGCAAGTTAACTTAATTTTTCCCTTGACCACAGTTTTGCCAAGCGTTGTGCACTTAGACCCAGCGGTTTCTGCGCCTTGTGCTGGTTGCATCAAAGCTGAGCCGAAAAGCATGAGTGCAGTCAGGGCAAATAATGCCGGGCGGGATTTAGCCTGAGAAAATTTACGCACGGGGTCTCCTTGAGATTTAAAGGCCAGATCAAGTTACTGAACAATTTTAAATCAAAACTAGGGATATCCCTTGGACACGCGCAAGTCAGATAAAGCTATGAAGCAAGCAGGGTTTCTATGCCACGCTTGCCCAACACCTTTATTGATTAGGACTCGAAATCTCCGCCTCGACCAGTGATTTTCTTCTTGGTCTTTGCTGGTCTTTCATAGGCAGCCAGAAAGGCACCAATGATGATTACAAATGCGCCAATTAGAAGAATTTTTTGCATTTATTTAGCCTAGAACTGCCCAGACAACCAGAGCGAATACGCCAACGCCTAATCCAACCATTGCTATGGCAGATAGAGACAAGAGACTGCGTGAATCAGCAATTCGCTTGGATAGCTCTGACGGCTTTTCTAATCTTTTCAGATCTACCAGCAGAATTTCAGCTTCGCGAATAGTTGCATACTGCGAAATGATGGCAAGAATTCCGGTGGCTGCCGCAACACCAATTGTTAAGTACTTTGCAGCATCTGTTGCAGTTTCGAACTTACCGTAAGCTGCCAAAACGAATACGCCAATTAACATGAGCGTTGGTGCGATTTGTGCGTTAATAACTTGTGAGCGCTTGGTGTTCCAAAGTTCTAGTAAGCCTTTTTCATCCATGGTCTCTCCCCCAATTAAGTTGCTAGCTTGTATTGCTAGTGCAACGAATGCAATGGTAGGACTGAACGATGAACTTTGCGCGTTGAATCTTAAAATCTTTGGTGAATTGAGCGTAGATTCTGCTCATGTCCCGCAGGCGCAGCTGACCTGGAGTCGCTTTTTACTTGCTGCTTCTAATACTGCGCCAAGCACCTGTTGACCAAAGTGCCCAAATCACCAGCAAGGGTTGGAAGAGCAATCTAATTGCGCGGGCCCGATCGGTATCTAGACCAAACGCATCGATGCCGTTTACGTACTGCGAGATGTTGCCCGGAAAGATTGCAATGAAGAAGAGCGCAGTGGCGATGCCAACTTCTTTGCGATAACGCAATGAAGCCAGGGATAGGCCGAGCAGTATTTCAACTACGCCAGATGCCAAGACTACAAAGTCGGCAGAAAGTGGAACCCAATTGGGCACTTGGGCTTGGAACTCAAGGCGGCTAGTAGTTAAGTGCGAGATACCGGTATAGATCAGGGCCGCACCAAGCAGCACTTGAGTTGCTTTACGAACTAGTTCCATGTACTGCTTCCCTGTTTCTATTTTGTGATCGAAAGATTGATCTGTTGACCATCATGTAATTGTTGGTCTGGCAGACCCTTTAAAACATGGACTTTCGCTTCACCAACTACCACCCAATGTGTATCGCCCGAACGTTTCACAATCGCAGTTAATTCATCAACGCCGATCAAAATTGAATCATTGGGCACATGTAATAAAACTTTCGCGGCACTCTCTGGAATCCATTTAAAGAATTTATTGAAGTGTGGAATCACGCGAATTTCCGGTAACAGATTTAGCCCAGGCGTTGGTGATTTCTTAAGCAAGCGAAAATTGGGAATCTGCGAACTAAGAACCATCGCACCTGCGCTACAGCCAGCTAATGAGGCACCGGTTTTCCAATTCTCAATCATCGCTGACCAAAGCGGCGTATCGATAAGGGTTTCGGCTAGATGGTGCGGGTCTCCGCCTGACATATACATCAGTGCGCTACCCGAAACTGCATCGACAAATTCTTGATTAAACGCATCTTCGCGGCTGTAGATCGGCAAGTAAGTGCTTTTCACGCCAAGTGCATCTGCTTGTCGTTGGCCAAGGGAACGCCAGTATTCCAATCGATCATCACTTTCACGACTGGCTGCTGTTGGGATCTGCAGGTAGCGCGCTTCTTTACCGTTTTTAACTCCATCGGCAATTAGCGAACTCTCAAACTGTGCCATGGCAGGGAGATACTCGCCTGAACCAACTAAAGCGAGTGAGCCATTCATTTAGCGAGTCTAGGCGTATTTACCTTTATTGCACCAAGGTTCCAGCGAATATTTGCCAAGCAAGCGCTGATTTTGCAACGAGCGACAGGGTTATATAGGTCTTCTCACCACGTAGATACTGCGCCCACTTGCCGACTTTCTTATATTGCAAGAATTGTACGATGGCAAAAATATTGAAGAGCACGAATAGTGAAAAAACGATTCCATAGACAAATGCTGGAGCCGAGGCGTCACCAATGCCTTTGATTGAGAAGACATAGAAAACTAAGCCGGCCCACGGAACGATTCCGGCGATGCAACCAAAAATAAATGGCAGCCATCCGCCATTTCCTGGCGTCTCATATTTCTCTTGGAGCCAACCGAAAAGAATCATCGATGCGTTAACACCAAAGATCGCAATTATCGCCGCAACATCTGAGACGCCAACAATTTGTGCAATTAGAACAATCATGACCGAAGAGCTAATTGAATATTCAACCCAACGGAAATAATTGCGATTCTGGGCTAGCCCATTTTGATAACGATCAAAGTACTTTGGTGAGGCAACTAAGAAATGGAAGAAAGCAGATAGACCAAGGAAAAGTGCCACGGTTAAGCCAACTGGGGTGTCGAGCAATGTGATCGGTTCAGCAAATGTGCTTCCCGGTGGGCCAGTCATATATCTGGCCACGATTGGTAGCGTGAAATCATTAGCTAGCGCGATTACGGCAAACATTTGGGCTAAGTGGAAAAAGCCCGCAATCAAGTTATAGCGGCGGATAGTTGCTGAATTAATCTCTTTGCTCATGCCTTAATCTTACGATGAAAGTTCTTAAACACTGATCTACTATTGCCTAATGTCACGCGTTGCTAAAACAAAGAACGGTTTTGCGCCTAAAGTCTGCGTGCGTTGTGGCCTGGAATTTGAATGGCGAAAAAAGTGGGCAAAGAACTGGTCTGAAGTTAAGTATTGCAGCGATCGATGCCGAGAGAATAAATGAAGCGCATTGTTTATCTGCCCTTTGATCATCTACATCGCAATTTTGGGGCGCTAAAAGCTGCCAAACCTGAAAGCGATCTGATAGTTCTGGTGGAAAGTGCTCGCATGACCACCGGTCGTAACTGGCATAAAGGGCGGCTTTTCTTTTTAATTTCTAGCGCACGCCACTTTGCTAAATCACTAGAGCTTGAAGGTTTTAGCGTTGAGTATGTGAAAGCCGCATCGACCGTTGATGGGCTTAAATCTGTTCTTAAAAAGCACAAGGGCTTACCCATAACCTGTGCCGAGCCTTCCTCATTTAGACAGTTAGAGGCACTGAGAGAATTTGGTGTCGAATTCGTGGATAACGATTTCTTCTTAACTCCTCGCCCACTCTTTAAGGCCTGGGCAGATACGCAAAAGAGTTACTTGATGGAAAGTTTCTATCGTAAGCAACGGGTTCGCTTAAACATTCTGATGGATGGCAGCGAGCCCGCAGGTGGTGCCTGGAACTTTGATAAAGAAAATCGCCTACCACCGCCCAAGAAATATGAAGGTCCGAAGTATTTAGAACACAATCGTGATGAGATTGATGCCCAGGTAGCCAGCGAGATCGGACATGTTCTGACCAAAACTTGGGCAACGACTCGGCAAGGCGCCCTTGCCCAACTGAAAAACTTTATTGATAACCACTTTGGTGAATTCGGGCCGCTTGAAGATGCGATGACTACCGATAACTGGGCACTGCATCACTCATTACTTTCGCCCTATCTAAATAATGGGCTTTTGCACCCGAGTGAAGTAATTGCGGCTGCGGTTAAGGCCTTTAACGGGGGCGGGATCCCGATTGAATCAGCTGAAGGTTTTATCCGCCAAGTAATTGGTTGGCGTGAATATGTAAATGGCATGTATTGGTTTCTGGGTCCTGACTACCGTGAGAACAATCAACTAAATGCTAATCGCAAGTTACTACCGCTATTTAACGACCCAGGCGCGACTCAAATGAATTGCCTCAAGGAAACTGTCGGCGATATTCAAGAGCGTGCTTGGGTTCACCATATTCCGCGGCTGATGTTGCTTTCGAATTTAGCTTTAGTAACTGGTACAAACCCGCAAGAGTTTCTGGAATGGATGCGCGAAGTATTTATCGATGCGAGCGAATGGGTAATGGTGCCAAATGTGATTGGTATGGGCGTACATGCTGATGGCGGACAGATGATGACAAAACCATATGCAGCAGGTGGTGCATATATTTCACGGATGTCTAACTACTGCAAGCCTTGCGTCTACAACCCCAAGCTGCGTACTGGCGAGACTGCTTGCCCATTTACAACTTTGTACTGGGATTTCCTCGATCGTCATAAAGAAACCTTTGCCAAGAATCACCGCATGAGCCAGCAAGTATTTGGGCTAAATCGCCTTAGCGATCTACCAGAGTTAAAAGTGCGAGCGCAAGAAGTGCTAAAAGGGTTAGAAGCAGGAACGATTTAGATTCAAGAACATAAAGAGATTATTTTTCTTTAGCCTTTGGGGATTGGGTCACCGAAAATGAAGGTTTCTCTGCCGGAACCTAGATCTCTGAGCACGATTTTTACCGTGTATGTAAAGTCTGGCCCTAATGTGCCCACAGTAAGAGTCTCACCATTTCCGAATAAACCAATTGAAGTTGTTGAGCCACCAGGGCCAACCACCATTAACGAAGCATTCGTCTTAGTCGTATCGTAATTTGGGATTACGGGAGTTTTGATCTCAGCAACACGATGACCGCTCGCATCAAAAACTAAGGATGTTACATAAGGTTTAGCAATCGTTGCTTTATCAACTTCAGCATTTCTATCTGATTCAGGAATAACTATTGGCGCCGGAAGTGTCGCAACCACAGGAATAATGATTACGGTTTCTTTATTTGTATCAGTGTTAGTAATAATAGTCTTGACGGTTACATTCTCGTTCTGAGGTAGATCCCGAACAACAACCTGAGAAACTGGCACGGTAGGGTCGACGCCTATGGAAGTTGTTGATCTGCCATCTGTCACTACCTGAATTGAAACTGTTGAGTTGGCCGGTATGTCAGTATTTTTCACTTCAATTGTCATATTGATTGAATTATTTGGGGCAACTTCTTGAGCCACTACAACAGGTGCGTTAACACTTACTACTGGTTGCCCCACTGGCTCAGCCGGTGCAACTATCTCAACGACTTGCACCAGGCCAACTTCAGGAGTGACTTTTTCATTTGGTGCAATTAGCTCTGAAACGATACTTCCTTGGTAAATAGGGGCTAAAACAATATCTCCGTGCTCATTTACGAACTTTACTCCGTCATTTTCGGGCATTATTATAATTACAGCATCAGGATTTAGATCTTCATTTTCGCTAAACCCATCCCAATTAATAATTTTATCTACAACGCCATCTAGTACAACTGCATACTTTTCAATAGCGGCTGGGCCCGCTGTTTGTCCAGCTGATTGTGGAGTTGAGTTAACTTGCGCAACATCAACTGTGAAGTAAATATCTGAGCGCGTATGTAGCAACTCTTCGCTACTCATTCTTGAAACCGTCATTTCTGGGCGGTCATCAAGCATCCATCTGGCATCAGCTGACGGTGCAAAGATAATTGAGTAAGCCAGAATTGAAGTTATTGCAATGCTCTTTGCAGGTCTCATTACTCAATGGTAAGGCATCAATGAACTACAGACTATTACTGTCGAGTACGCTCGATTTATAAGAAAAGTACTAAAGCTGCGATGCCTACAGCGATTAGAACAGCAGCCGCTACCATTGATTTAACTTTGCCTAGTCGCTGTGGCAGCCCTTTGATTCCGCTGGCTTGATCTTGATCCATATCTTTTATGACATTTATGAAGTGGGCGGCCATTCCAAATAGCGCTCCCCCTAATAACATCCAAAGTGGCGGGTTTAAATCTTTGGAAATTACCACACACGATGGAAGCGCTGCGAACGCTATGGCAAAAGGTAGCGGTGAGAATAAGTTGAACTTAAAGTAGAAGTTATATGCAACGCCACAAGCAATTCCTAGCATGTAAACCAAACCACCTTTGATTCCAAGTGGTCCCAAAAGATTCGCAAGGAACGAAAAAGGCAGCATAAAACGTAACCAGTTAATTAGGTATTGCTTGGTGACAAGCCCAGAAACTAGCGGCTTCTTGGTGCGTTGATGTTTCAAGTCATCTTCGAAGTCGTGAAGATCATTACTCCAGCCCACAACGAGTTGGCCGGTAAATACGCCAAAAGCAATTACATAGGCTGGGCCTTCCCACCAGTAATGCGTTGCGAAAGCAAATGAAATCGCAGTAACGATCAAGGTGGGGCCGAAGTGAGCAGCTTTAAGCAAACCCTTTAACTTCTTCATCTGCCAATTCTATTGGTTGCACAAAAGGTATTAAACTTTCGCCATGGCTACCAAGGACCCAAGTCGCCAGGCACATTTTCCGGCGATTGAAAAGAAATATGGCGAGAAGATGTCATATTGGTTCAAGGTTATGGCAGCCCTTGAAGGCAAGAAATATCCCGAGCAGATTTCTCACTTACGCGAGAATTATGGCTTTTCGCAAGCGCACGCAAACGCGTTGGTGATGTATTCGCGTGGCTCGACTTCGGCTCATAGATTTGAAACACCGACTCAATATTTTAAGAGTATTGACCCCGTACAGGCTAAGACGATCAAGAAGATGATTAAAGCAATCACTGAGAAATATCCAGAGCTAGAACTTGTGATTGCCTGGAATCAGCCGATGCTGCGAAAGGGCACTTTCTATGTTTTCGGTGCCTCAGTTTCCAAGAACCATATTTCGATTGCGCCTTGGAGCACTGACGTATTAGATAAGTTCCGCCCTAAGTTAACTGAGTACCGCGTCACTAAGAAAATGATTGCAGTGCCAAATAACTGGGACGTTGATATTAAATTGCTACAAGCTATGGTTAGGGCGCGCTTAGCTGAGGCTTAAGAGGCTGAAAACAAGTTTTGTCGGTGGGGAGATCTAAGTTGGATCCATGGATTTTGAGATTATTGATTTCTCGTTAGAGCGCGCCAAGATGCTTTACCCCGATTTAGATAACCACGAATTGATTCTCGAGATTGCCTTTCTTTATGACCGCACCGTCAAAGCGGGTTCGCAAGTTCCGGTACTTGACTTAGCGAAAGAACTTGATTGGGCGCCTGAAGAGGTTGGCGATGTAGTCGAAAGCGCTATGTTTTTTAAATATCTAACCGAACCAAAACGCGGAGTAATCGGGGCGAAGATCACCAATAAAGCCCTGCGTAAATTAAAGCTTTTCGGCAAGCACAAGGTTTAAGTTAAGCAAGACAGAGTTCTTCACGTTTTACTGGTTGTTCCTCTTGCGCAGGAACAAAACTTATTTACTAATGACCACGTTCATTACAGTGCTAGCCGCTGAACGTGAATCCGTTCCGGCAAATCCCCAGGTAATCGAACATGTTCCTGCTTTAATCATACGAACGGTGGCTCGTGTAAATATTCCACCAGTGCGATCATCAGCTTCAACTGCCTGAACGGTACAGAAATCAGGAGTCGTTGATACGGCACTCATGATGTGTCCAATGCTGAGCAATCCTGAATTCTGACCACTTGTAAATAGAAGTGATGAGGTGAAGAAGTACGTTGAATTACTTACATAGGAAGTTGCAGTTATTGGTTGCAGACGAACATTTCTAACATTTGAAGGCGCCCAGTAAGGCGTTATATACATAGCCGCCTTGCTCCACACAAATGATTGTGTAACTGGTGGCGCTGCTGCAAATCGATCATCGCCTGCTTGCGACGCCTCCACCGTACAGGTCAAGTTATCTCCTGCAGGTTTTGGTGAAACAGTCTGAATCGCTGGACCATCAGCAAGCTGCGTAATTATGTAGCAGACGGTTGGAGTCAAAGATCTATAGGTAACCGGTAGCGAAGATGATGCAACCGCCTTTGGATATACACCAGCGCCAAATTCACGATTTGGAATTGCCGGGAATGTAATTGTCTGAGGTGCATTTGAACCAACTGGTGGCCCTGTTATCCCAGTGACGGTTGCAACCCAAGTAGTCGTTGAAGGTAAATGATCTCCACTACCTGGGTAGTCAATTTTAATTTGGCATGTTCCATTTGCCTTAGCACGCACTGTTCCTCGTGGACCATTTGTCGTATCAAATACTCCGATATCAGAAATGGTGCAGATGGCTGGAGTCAAAGAAGCCATAGAAACCATCGCGTTGCTTCCAGATGGTCGTCCTGCGGTAGTTACAGTCGAGGCATATAAGTAAATACCTGCTGCAGTTGGAATTGGAGCAGAAGTTCTAACATTTACCTGAGTCGGCTGCTTTGAAATTAGCATTGATCGATCAACACTTGTTGCTGCATTAAATCGTGAATCTCCTGGTTGCGCTGCCGTAATCACACAGGTGATTGTGTTGGCACCTGTTAATGGATAAACAGGCTGAACTGAAAACTTTCCATTACCTAAATCAAGCACCTGACACAAAGCTGCTGTTTTCGCAGTGTAAACAACTGCCAAGCCTGAAGAAGAAGTTGCGCTCAGAGGTGTTCCGGCTTCGCTGAAGTAGCGATCAGGGTGTTGGTGTTGGTGTTGGTGTTGGTGTTGGTGTTGGTGTTGGTGTTGGTGTTGGTGTTGGTGTTGGTGTTGGTGTTGGAGCCACATTTAAGGTTTCAAAGCTCAAGACCGCACTTTCTACCGACTTCCAACCAGCATTAGCGGCATCAAGCAAGAAGAACTTGTAGTAATACTTTGAACCTGAAGCTAGACCTGTGACCGTGAATTTAGATGTTGTATCTACAGCATTAGCAACCGCGAATGGTGTTCCTTGAACGGTTGTTGCGCCGACTAGCGCAGGGTCACTTCCATAAGTGAAATAGGTACGAGTGTTACTACCCATTGCATTGAATTGTGAATTCAAAACAATAGAAGAAGCAGTATTTCCATTTGCATATGTGCTCTTAATGACCGGATCTTCTCGGTCCAAAATTGCGTATTTAATTTCGCCTTTGGTGATACCCGAGTCATTCAGGGCAACGAATTGATAGTAGTAGCCGTTACTTGGCAATAGCCCACTTGTGACTGTTGCTGACACATTTACTACCGCATCGCCGGTAATTGGGCTCGCAGGCAACGTAATCGTCTTCTGCCCTGAAGTTAGTGATTTTTCGCTTCCGTAGACAAAAGTAACTTTGGTTGTTTGGCTTTTTGGATCTACGGTTCCGACGAAGGTAGCCGAATTATATTTTCGGCTTGTTGGAACCGGGTTTGTAGTTACCACCGGCGCTAATCCAGGTGCTACTGGTGTTGTAAATGTAGAAACATTTGATTGAACAGTCGCAGTTGAATTGATAGCAACCACTTTATAGAAATACGTTTTTCCGCCATCTAGGAAAGAAATTGGTAGGGAAACCGAAGTAGCTGAATTGCCACCGAACTGAAACGGCACAGCCGCAATAGAATTCACATTTGTAGCAAATGTTGAATCAGAGCTATACATAAATGTCACTGTTGATAATGCGTTACCAGCCATGACTGTGCCATTGAGTACTGCACTATAGGCAGTCACATCTGTTGCTGTCGTCGCAACAGGAGTTGGCTTAGTTACTGGCGGCGCAAGTGTGGTGAATGAACCAACTTGGCTCAAGGTTGTACCAGATTCGTTAATGGCAGAAATACGGAACGAGTAAGTCTTTGAGGCGGCGAGTGCTGTCAGGCTAACTTGTGCAGTTGTAGCAGCTCCGCCACTTACGGTTCCTGGATTAACTGGAGCGCTTTGTACACCAGTTGCAAATGTAGAATCTAGCGAATATTCAAAGCCAAGTGTTGTTGGAGCAAAACCAGCATTCACATCGATCACAAAATTCGCACTTTGATGAGTTATGTCAGTGATTTTGTTGAGTGCAACCGTAGGTGCAACGACAGGTGCTCCCCCGTCTGTTGGTGACACATAAAGCAAGTTATTAACAGTGTTGGGCTTTAATCCGGTAATTGCATTCTTGGTTGACTCAGAGCTTAAGTAAGCCGCAACTTGGGTAACTGAAGCGCCAGTTAAACCTAAGTAAACTGCAGCCGCACCCG
>RFRA01000001.1 GCA_009924725.1 Actinomycetota bacterium | reverse complement strand
AGTTTTGCGAAAACTTGGCCGCAGGTTTTAGAAATTCTGTATGATTTGATCGCACCAGTTTAAATCTGCTGCTGGCAAATGTGCCACCAAGATAACTGTTTTGCCAGCTTTCGCCTCAGTCGTAAGTAGTTCAATAATTCGATTAGTGCTCTCAACATCTTGGGCAGCAAGTGGTTCATCTAGTAACAAAACCGGAGCATCAACTGCTAGCGCTAGGGCAATTGCAACACGCTGTCTTTCACCCCCCGATAACTGAGTTACTTTTCGATCAACTAATTCGCTGATTCCTAACTTGGTTATTGCGGCGCTTTCAGATTCAAGGGTAGAACCAGCAGCACGCGCCATTGCTAACACTTCTTGAACTGTGAAAGCTAAATTAAATATTGGTTGTTGCAAAACCACACTGCGCAACTTAGCTAACTCAGCAAACTGATAACTTGCTAGATCTTTTTCCTTTAATGAAATAACGCCACTAGTTAACGGCAGATCGCCAGCAATGGCTGCAAGCAAAGTGCTTTTGCCGCAACCGTTTGGTCCGATGATTGCCGTGATGGTGCCGGCTTTAAACTCGGCGCTAAAGTCTTTAATGACGGGCTTTGCACCACGAGCGACTGAGATTGAATTAGCTGAAATCATGATTGGCTCCAACTGCTTTGGCGATTGCGCACCAAAAGCGCCAGAATCGGCGCACCGATCAGGGCGGTAAATAGCCCCACATTTAATTCAATTGGCGAGACGATGGTACGTGCCAACGTATCGGCCAGTAACAAAATAGTTGCTCCTAACAGCGCACTTTGCAAAATCAGTGGTCGATGTTTTGGGCCCCCGATTAAGCGGGCGATATGTGGTGCCGCTAAACCTAAAAATGAGATTGTGCCGACGGTACTAACGGCAGCTCCAATTAATATTGCTAACGCAATCAGGGCAACTCGGCGAACTCGACGCGGATCAATACCGAGGTGTCTGGCAGTTGCATCGCCGAGTGAAAGTAAATCTAACTTTGGTGCCACAAACAGTGCGAGCGCGATGCCGACCATTGTAAAAATCAGCAGTGGAATTAAATCGCTCGAATTAGTTAAGGCCAACGAACCAAAACTCCAGAACGAAATCGATCTGGCATCTGACCGCGTGATCGCAGTGGTTAAGAGCCCAACTATTGCTGAAATGGTCGCTGAAAGCGAAAGCCCAATAATCACCAAATTAAGTGGTGACACATTGCGATCAAGCGTTGCAAAGCGCAACGTCAAAAGAGTTGCCAGTAAGGCACCGATTGCAGCAACTGCCATTGCGCCCACTGAACCAATCATCACCACGTTTGTCATCACACCAATTACGACGGCGAGCGCGGCACCTGCCGAAGTTCCTAAGATGGCCGGCTCAGCTAGTGGGTTATTGGTAGCGCCTTGTGCCAGGGCGCCGGCAATCCCTAGAGCTGCACCCACAATTAGCGCCGTAACAATGCGCGGGATTCGGATCTGCCAAAGTATTTCAGCCGCACTGGTATTTGCACTCGGGTGTAACAAAGCCGATAACAGACCATCAATCTGGGTTGCGCCAACACTTAACGAAAGCGCAACCAAAGCCAACAGAAAAACCAGATTAAACGTCAGAAAAGTACTTCGATTACGCAATTGCGATCACCCCAAAGGCAGCAGCTAATCTGCTAATCAGAGATGGAGTTCGCGGCCCAAAACTTAAAAGAAGTGAGTCATCGACTGCGACAACTTGGCGATTTTTTCCAGCCGCAGTCTGGGCGATACCTGGCAATTCAACTAGCCCGGTTACTCCCCCGACCGATTCCAGACCAGCAATCATCACCAGAATTAAATCGGGATTCAGTTTCGCCATTGTTTCAGCAGTAAGAGGCGTGAAAGGTTTATCGAGTTTCTGGGCACCGATATCAGTTGCCCCCGTGGCTTTGATTAAATAGTCAGCGCCTGATCCTGGTCCGCCAACTAAATAGATTGAACTTGTGCCACGTAAATATAGAAAGGCAACCTTTAATTTCTTGTCGGCCGGGCCACCGACATCAAGATTTCCGCTAATTGATTCAGAGAGCACTTTTCTTAGCAACGTTGCACTCTTTGGTGCCCCGAGTGCGGTGCCGATCTGATCAATTTTTATCATTAAATCTGTCAAGTTCCAGCTTTGTGAAATTTTAACTATTCGGATTCCGGAACTTTCTAGCTTGGTGATTGCACTATCTGGCCCAGTGGCATCATCGATGATTACCAAAGTTGGCTGTAACGCAATAATTGTCTCGGGGATTACTTGATGCCCGGATGTAACTATTGGAACATCCTTTAACTCAGTTGTACTGCTGGCAATATCTCGTCCGACTAAGTTATCTAAATAGCCCATGGCCGCAATTAGTTCAGCAGCCCCATTGGCCAGCGTCACAATCCGCACATCGGTTAATTTCTCAACTGGGTCGATTGAAATGCTAGTTACATCGGCTTGCGTAATTTCAGTTTGTGAATTTGCAGAACTCTGAGCGCATGCTGTGAGAAATAAAATTGGCATAAGTGTGAGCGCTATTACTTTTAAAGTTGGCAGCCGGCGCATTTGCCCATTGTGCCAAAGATCGGCCCGACAGATACGAATGTTCTGTCGGCTAACTTTTTTACACTCGGGCACTACGGTTTGCATATGCGCAAAACCCTTATTTTGAGCCTTCTTTTGGCCTTAGCGCTGCCGCAAAACTCATACGCTGCCAATAAATCTGTGACTGGCGAACTGGGTCAAACTCTGACCACGTCAGCCACTTCAGTGGCTAATAACTCAGTTATCACCGTTACCGGAAAACGCTTTGATGAGAGTGTTGGAATTTACTTAGCGATTTGCGTGATTCCGAAATCAGGATTACAACCAACCCCATGTGGTGGCGGTGTAAACAAAGCTGGCGTTGGTGAAGGTTCGTTCTGGATTTCTTCAAACCCACCACCATACGGAGTCGGGTTAGCAGATCCATTTAAACCTGGTGGTCGTTTCAGTTACAAAATTCGAGTTGCGAAGAAAATTGGAAAATTTGATTGCACAAAAGTGAAATGTGCTATCACAGTAAGAGCAGATCATTTAAGAAGTGAAGATCGTAGCCATGACCTTTATTTACCAATCACATTCAAATAGGAGATCCAATTGAGAAAAATAATCCTGACCATATCTGTTATCGCAGGGCTGCTGGTTTCACCAACTGCAGCTAACGCGCAAGCCAAGGTAGTAGGTGGACCACTAACTGATTTATCTGCAGCTCCTACCATCAACTTGTCGATCACTGATTTCCCAACTAAAGCAGGTCTGTACTTCTTGCAATGCACCGCGCCTACTGGGCCGACTCGACCAACTACTTGCAACGATGCCGCTCAACTCTGGATCTCAACTCAACCAGGTGCCAATTTCCTGCCAACGGCTAATATCGTTTTCAAGCCGGTAGCAAGTTACAAGACTCGTACCGGTGAAGAGATTGATTGCCGTAAAGTCTCTTGCGGTATCTACATTCGCTATGACCATAATAACGGCACAGATTTCAGCGAAGATAACTTCATTGCCCTAAAGTTTAAGAGTGGTGACAACACGCCAACCTTGGTTAGTGATGAAATTACCGCTTCAATTGGTGGCGTTGCGTTAAGCCAACGAAACCCAATCACGATGGCTTATCGAGCCCCAGGGCTACTTCTGGCAAGTGCTAAATCAGGTGCTGCTTTGACTTATAAGTCTTATGCGCCTGCTTGCACGCTAGTTAACGGGGTTGTTACTGCCCTTAAAGGCACTGGTGCATGCGATATTGGGATTACCTCACCCGGCAACGCTACCTATGGACCAATTGAGGTTCATTTCCCGATTTATTTAACGCCAGGAACCGATGGCATCTTGCACAAGGCTTATCCAATGACTATGAAAATTCATAAGAGCGTTCTGCTAAAGAGCGAAAGCTTGTTTGGTGAATCACTGAAATTTAAAACTTCAAGTAAAGCTTGTCGAGTTTTGAAAAACAAAGTGATTGCACTGACCAAAGGTGAGTGTTCAATTTCGATTACTGGCCCAGGAGTAGCCAATCTATTTGCGGGGGTTAAGGACACCCATACAATTACGATTCAATAAGAGTTCGTAAACCCGCAATACAAAAAGCGGTAGTTTTGGAAATTTCCAGCTCTGCCGCGTTGCCGTTTTCGATTCGCTTAGTTGCGGCATCAGTTAGCGACTGAATCATGCTTAAGGCATAGTTCAAATCGCGTACGCCAATTTCGGTTAGGGCAGATTTTAATGGTGCTAGCAACGCCCGGTGAGCTGCGCCAATTTCAGCGCTTCGATTTACGGGTAGCGAAGTTGCACTAAGCGCCTTGGCTAATAAGTGGCGACCATCTGCGATGTACTGCAGGGCGGAATTAATCCAGTTAGCAATTGCTTCTTCGGGCAATTTCGCTGGCTCGACTGCAGTCACCAAGATTTCGGTAAATGCCGATAACTCTTCAATAATCAAATCTGCTACGAGTTCGGCGCTACTACCGAAATATTCATAAACTGAAGTTCGAGCTAACCCTGCTCGTTGCGCAACAGCTGCAACGGTAATTGCTTCACTGCCAGATTCGAGGGCAATCGCTGCGGCAGCACTAATCAACTGGCTGCGGCGCCATTCACGTTGTTGCACCAAGTTCATGGTGTTTATCCGAGGCATAAGCCAATCTTTACATTTCTTGCGCTAATCGGCGCAGTGAATCTCGCACGACGGCTGGGTCAGTTGTGCGCCACAACGGGGGCATAGAGTTCAAAAGCACACTTCCGTAACGCTTATTTACGATGCGTGAATCCAGAATTGCTACTACCCCGCGATCGGCTTCGGATCGAATCAAGCGCCCTGTGCCCTGCGCCAACAAGAGCGCAGCCCGTGGCATTGAGACCTGCATGAATCCGCTGCCGCCGGCTTTATCTGCCTGCGCTGCGCGCGCTGCCATTACGGGTTCATCAGGGCGCGGGAACGGAATGCGATCAATTACCACTAATGAACATGCGCGGCCCGGCACATCAACGCCTTGCCACAAAGACATCGTGCCTAACAGAATTGAAGTTTCATCGCTAGCAAATTTTTCAACTAGTGGACCAACCGAGTCGCCACGTTTTTGGGTAATGATCTTGATCGGAAGTTCGGCTAAGACTTTACGTAGGTGCGCATCGGCGGCTTCGACTCCGCGCCAAGAACTAAATAGCGCCAAGGTGCGACCACCGGCGGCATCAATTAACTCACCTAGCTCATCGAGTACTTCCTGGCTTAAGCCATCGCGACCTGGTTCGGGTAAATGTTTAGGTAAATACAAAACACCTTGATTAGCAAAATCAAATGGTGAGCCAACATCGAGCATCTGCACATTTGCTGGATCAATCTCATCTTTAGCCACTTCAGTATCTGGATCATTTCCAACTAAGAAACCGATTGACTTAGCCATCGCATCAAATGAGTTGCCGACTGTCAAAGTTGCCGAAGTTGCGATTACTGGTGTCTTCGTTAAAAGATTCGAACGCAAAACTTCAGAGACTGAAAGGGGTGCTAAATAAAGCGTAGAAAAAGTTGGCTCATACCAAAGCACTTGGCTATTGCTCTGCTTGAGTAATTTGCCGCAAGTAGTTGCAATCTCATTGACCGCGCCTTTTACTCGGGCACGTTCGGCAATCGTGTCAGAGTCAACGATTTCTTCATCTACTGCAATCAACGCAGTAATCGCTTTAGCTGCCTCTAAAACCTTGCGAATTGGGGCTTCTAGCGATGCTGGAATATCTTCTAAGCGACCGCTCTTAGTGAAATCGCCCCGGATATCTTGGCCGTAATCAGCCATCGCATCATGGAAATCATCGGCGACCTTTACAAAAGTATCGGCCAGCTTGCCGGGTAAATGTTTACGGGCCATGGCGGCCGCTCGAATAACGCGAGCCGAAGTTAGTTCTTCAGTCACAGCCTGTGTTGTGCGATCCATAAACTCATGGGCTTCATCGAGAATCACCGCATCTCGTTCAGGCAAGATCGGGTGTGAATCAACAATTTCAATTGCTAACAACGTGTGGTTGGTAATTACCACATCAGCAGTTTGCGCTTTTGCTTTGGCCTTGGCTGCAAAACATTGTGCGCCGTAAGCACAAACATCGGCGCCGACACATTCGCGACCAGATAATGAGTTGGCTAACCAGACTCGGCGATCAACATCGGGGGCATCATCGCGATCACCGCTAACCCCTGGCGTCTTAGCCCACGCAGTTAAGCGATTGGCATCTTTGCCTAAACTAGAAATTTCGAGAAGTACTTCACCATCGGGGTCAGCAGTTTCGGAATTCATTTTCTGTAAGCAAACATAATTGCCAACACCTTTGTAAACAGCGTAAGTGATCTCGCGACCAAGCGCTTTTTCAAGAGCTGGCACAACGGCCGGCAGATCGCGTTCTACTAACTGACGCTGCAGCGCAAGGGTGGCGGTTGCTACTAAAACTTTTCGGCCATGTACAAGTGCGGGTACTAAATAAGCCAGTGATTTTCCAGTGCCAGTACCTGCTTGCACCATTAAATGATGTTGATCGCTAAGCGCGTTAGCTACAGCTTCGGCCATTTCAATCTGACCTTCACGAGTTTGCCCACCAATTGCCGCCACGGCAGCCTCAAGGGCTTTGCGGGTTTGGGTCGACAGTGCACTGCTCACAAGGCCAACCTTAACTACTTTGCTTTACTGCGCAGTCCAACCACCATCAACTGGAATCGCGGCCCCAGTTATATTGTGAGCAGCAGGATTGCATAACCAAAGCGCAAGTGCGCCGATATCACTTGGCGTTGACATGCGCTGGCTTGGTTGTTTCTCGCTAAGTAGATCGGCTATTCCGGCTGCGCGATCACTATTGTGTAAATCAACTCGGGCTTGAATTTGTGGCTCAATAAGTGCGGTTTCAACCCAACCTGGGCAGATTGCGTTAATAGTTACGCCACCAGAATTTCGATCGCCCACATTTGCATATTCCAGGGCAGCCACTTTGGTTAAACCAACAACGCCATGTTTAGCCGCTACGTAAGGTGCTTTAGCAGCTGATGCCACTAGGCCGTGGACCGATGCAATGTTGATTACGCGACCAGAACCGCGCTTTGCCATCTCGGGCAATAGCAAGCGCATGGTGTCAAAGAACGAAGAAAGATTAATTGCGATGATGTCATTCCACTTGCTACGTGGCATTTCGGCAATCGTTGCGGTGTGCTGAATTCCGGCGTTATTAACCAGAATGTCCACTGCTCCCCCGCTTAGAATTTTGGCAATCAAGCTCTCAGTGGCATCAGAATCACGAAGATCAGAAACATGGCTTTCTACTGTGCTCGCACCAGCAGCCATAACTGCCATCTCTGCTTTAGAAATTGTTTCGGCATCAGCTAAACCATGCAGAACAATTGCCGCACCTTCGCTAGCTAGTGAAGTCGCAATTCCCAGGCCGATTCCTTGAAATGAACCTGTGATAAAAGCACGTTTTCCAGCTAGTGAGTTTGCCATTTACTTATCTCCGTAAATTAATTGTGCAACTGCTTCGGCGCCAACTTCATCTAACAATATGTCGTAATGGTTGGTATCGGCAATGGTGTGAACTTTTAATTTTGGATATTTTGGTAAAACTGCCGCCAGCACTGGTTCTGGGTATAAACCACCTTCTTCATTCTGCAAGCCGCGAACTGCGCGAATAAATAGCACCTCATCGGTTAACTTCTCGAGGGTCTTTTCAATTAACTTGCTAACAAATAAATCTTCACTATCTTCTTCAACCGCTTTTGGATTAGTGCGTGCTTTCAGGTTAGGCGCTTCGCCTTGCAAGTCATATTCAACATATTCATCAAGTACTGGTGACCAACCCTTGATAAATGCTGCCTGTGGTTTCCAATAATTACGATAAGCATCAAAGGATTCAAAGGTCATCGCCAATCGCGCCATAGCTGGGCCAAGCACATATGGCATTACTTGCGCCACGGTCATACCTGGTGGCAATGGCAATGGGATTCCGCCATCAACTAAAACTAATCTCTTTACTAACTTTGGCTCAGTTCCTTGCAACGCAACTGCCACAAATGCACCCATTGAATGACCAATTACATCAATGCTTTCAACGCCAATAAACTTAACTACATCAGCCATATCGCGAGCATGATTTTTCATGCCAAATGGGCCCGGCAAATTATTAGATTCTCCGCGACCTCTCAGGTCTACGGCGTACGGCACAAACCCAAGTTCAACAAGTGATCTAGCGAACAGTTGGAATGCACGATTAGAAGAGGTAACGCCATGAATAAGCAGCACTGGCAAATGGTTAACGGAAGGTAAATTGTTACCAAATCTATATAAAGCTAGGTGCCCACCTTTGACTGGGACTGCAAATTTTTCAGTAGGAAGATATCGCTCGTTGCTCATAAGTTAACTATAGATAACGAAACGTAATTCTTCTAGAGCCTCGCGAAATTCGGAGAAATTCAACTAACCGCCTAAACTAGGAACATGCAGATCGCCAATCGATCAGCTATTAATTTCTAAAGGAGATTAAATGTTAAAGAAGTCTTCGATCAAGACCGCACTTGTTGCCGCTCTTGCCATCGCACTGGTTTCACCAGTTTCAGCGCCAGCTAACGCGTCAACTGAAATTAAGATTGGTGTTATCACTACAACATCAGGTGGCCTTAAGTCATACGGTGATGCTTACATCGACGGCCTTGAGTGGGGTCTTAAGTACTACACAAACGGCAAGAATGCAGTTGATGGTCGTAAATTTGTAATCACTAAGAAAGATGATGGCGCAGATCCTGCATCAGCTACCGCATCATTTAAAGAAATGGTCGGAAACGGCACAAACATTATTGTTGGTTCAGCTTCATCAGGTGTTGCTCTAACACTTGCACCATTAGCGGCTCAGAATAAAGTTCTATTTATCTCTGGCCCAGCTAAGAACGATGCAATCACTTCAGCTGCTAACAAGTATGTATTCCGTTCTGGAAATACCTCACTACAAGATTTCGCTCCACTAGCGAAGATCAAGCCAATTAAGGGTAAGAAAGTTATTCTATTCGTTGAAGATAACCCATTTGGTCTAGGTAATATTTTTGCTGCGAAGGCATACCTTGCTTCAAAGGGTGCGATTTTCGAAGAAATCAAAGTTCCAACAACAACAGTTGACTTCACTCCATTTGCCAAGAAGGCAGCAGATGTCAAGGGCGATTACATCTTTATCGCTTGGTCAAATGCGGCAACTTCAGGTGCAATGTTCACTGCACTAGCTCAACAGAAGGCATACGCAACAGCTCGTCCGATTACTGGTCTTGCTGGCGTAGGCACATACGACATCTACGGTTCACTATTTGAAGGTGCTAACGCAATCCTGACAAATAGCTACTTCCCAGGTGTTGTAAAGGGCAAGGCAGCAACTCAACTTGCGATTGATTATGCAAAGGCTGGCAAGACTCAAGACCTATTCACATCTACCGGTGTAAATGCCGCACAGATGATTATCGAAGCGGTTAAGGGCAATGCAGACCTAAATGTAGACAAGATGATCACAACTCTTGAAGCATTTAACTTTGTGGGTATAACTGGTCTTAATAAGGTCAATAAGGCAAACCACACCTTGATTCAGTCAATGTTCCTAGTAAAGCTAACTAAGGTGAATGGTCGCTATGTACCATCACTAGTAAGCACTCTTTACAACGTAACAGTCTGATCTAGTTAATTAAGTGAAACTGGCCCCACATTATTGGTGTGGGGCCAGTTTCTTTTTCCCCATTTTCTCAGAGAAATTAGGAACAAGTAATTAGATTAATAAATTGGGAGCAGGTAGATTAGCCAAATGACTTCAGCACTTTCGGTCGAAAATCTTGGCCTCACAATTGGCGGAGCGAAGATTCTTGAAGGAATTACGCTCACGGTAAAACAAAATGAGACCTTAGGAATTATTGGTCCAAATGGTGCCGGCAAAACTTCATTCTTTAATTTACTTTCTGGGCTTCGTGAAGCTACAACTGGCACCATACATTTAGGCGATACCGAAATAACAAATTTCAAGCCATATCAACGCGCTCAAGCTGGTATTGCGCGTACTTTCCAAACTTCAAGTATTTTTCCGTATTTAACTTTGCTAGAAAATGTGCGTATTGCGGCCCAGGTTGCAGATGGCTCTTCGATGAATCTGACTAAGAGCGCTGATAAATACAGGGATATTCTCTACCGAGCATCCGCTTGTCTTGAACAAGTTGGCTTACTTAGCAAAGGTGCGCTATTTGCAGGTGCGCTTTCACATGGCGATAAGCGTCGCCTAGAAATTGCCATTGTTTTGGCTTCAAAATCAGATGTGATTTTATTAGACGAACCGATGGCCGGAATGAGCGTTGAGAATATTCCAGGGTTAGTTGAAATCATTCGCTCCCTAGCAACTGTTCATAAGAAAACTGTTCTCATCGTCGAGCACCATATGGATGTAATTTTGGGACTAGCCGATCGCATCGCGGTCCTTAATTATGGTGAACTACTTACTATCGATACCCCGCAAAACGTTATGGATAATCCGACAGTGCAGAGCGCATATTTAGGGGCAGAACTATGAGTTCGCTAGAGGTTAAAGACCTACACGTAACGATTAATGGCTCACATATCTTGCAAGGTGTTAATTTTTTCGTACCTGAAAACAAAGTAACTGCACTGCTGGGTCGCAACGGTGTTGGAAAATCCACTACCTTAAAAGCCATCATGGGGTTGAACCCAGGATCTGGCAGCATCAAATTTGGTGGTGCTGAAATTGTTGCTCTGCCAACGCACAAGATCGTGCAAATGGGTGTGGGTTACGTTCCCGAAGACCGGGAGATTTTTGCCAGCTTAACTGTCAAAGAAAATCTCTCACTTGCTGCTCGAGATGCCCAACCAAATTACGATCTGGTCTATTCACTATTTCCAGAACTTCTTACCCGTACCAGCCAACGTGCCGGCACGCTCTCAGGCGGTCAACAGCAAATGGTCGCGATTTCAAGGGCACTGCTTAATCAGAACAAGATTTTGGTAATCGATGAACCGACTAAAGGTTTGGCACCGAAGTTGGTAACTGAAGTTGCTAACGCACTATCTCATGTTGCCGACCACTCAACGATGTTGATCGTCGAGCAGAATTTGGCGCTAGTGAAAGCAATTGCCCAAAACATCATTGTCATGGATCAAGGCAAAGTTGTTTTTCAGGGCGGGCCAGAGAATTTGCAAGATGAATCATTCGTTAAATCAATGCTAGGCGTAAGCGGAGGTCATAAGTAAATGAGTACTTTCCTACTTATCCTTGTTACGGGCGTTGGCCTTGGGGCGCTTTACTTCTTAGTTGCTTCTGGACTTTCACTTATTTATGGCCTGATGGGTGTTCTTAACTTTGCTCATGGTTCCTTCTTAACCATCGGTGCATTTTCCGGCTTATGGATTTCGACCAAAGTTTTCCCAAATCCAACGACTTGGACTTTCCTCGCTTCAATGTTGGCTGGTGGAATCGTGGCTGGTTTATTCGCACTTTTAATGGAGCAACTGGTAATTAATCGCCTTTACAATCGCCATATTGATCAAGCGCTAGTAACGGTTGGTGTTTCCTTAGTGGTGACCGCGCTTCTTGGTGGCTGGTTTGGTTTCGATGCGCGTTTCTTGCCTACCCCGCTTTGGTTCATGAAAGCGGTAACCATTGGCGATGCCATCATTCCGATCGATAGATTTATTTACATCGCAGTAGCTGCAATCTTGCTAATCGCGATGCTAAGTATCTTGAGATTTACTCGCATCGGTTTAATCATTCGCGCCGGAGTTGAAAACCGCTCTATGGTCTCAGCTCTTGGCATTAATGTTCGCCTAGCTTTTAGCACCGTCTTTTTCATCGGCGGTTTCGCCGCCGGAGTCGGTGGAGTTTTGATCTCAGTCTTCTCATACGGCGTTTCGCCGCTGATGGGTGGTTCTTGGCTGATTTATGGCTTTATCGTCGTAGTAGTAGGCGGAATGGGGTCAATTGCCGGTAGCGCAATTGCGGCTATGTTAATTGGAATTACCAACCAGTTCGCAAATTATTACGTCACTGGCTTAGGCGATTTTGTGGTTGTAATTATTTTGGCCGCAGTTCTATTGACTAAGCCAACTGGCTTACTCGGAAAGGTCAGCCACTAGCCATGTTACGTTGGAAATACTCTCGCCCATTGCTAATCGCAATCACAGTCATCTTTGCCATCTTGCCATTTGCCGGCGATAACCCGCTTTCAAAGGCCGGACTTCAGCAAACTATGGCAGTTGCATTTTTATTCGGAGCCCTTGCTCTAACTTACGACTTGCTCTTCGGCTTTACTGGTTTACTTTCATTCGGCCACGCGCTTTATTTTGCTAGTGGAATGTATGTGACCGCGATCTTGATAAATGATTTTAATGTTCATTTTCTTCTAGCTATCGTCGGGGCAATTTTCTTCACATCTTTGTTAGCAGCACTAACTGGTGGCGCAGCGCTTCGTACGTCAGGCATAACTTTTGCAATGGTTACTTTGGCCTTTGGTCAAGCTGGCCACGTCGTTGTCGCCCGCGATTTCGGCGGTTTTACAAATGGTGACGACGGCTTGCCCGTTAATCCAGATCGACTACCTGATTTCTTTATTGGCGTTGTAAACACTAAATATCTTTACCTTTTGGCACTGGGAGTTTTGGTCTTTATTTACTTTGCCGCTTGGTGGATTACCGAAAGCTCGGCCGGTCGAGTATTTGCCGCCCTTCGCGATAATGAACAACGAGTCTCTGTGCTTGGGTTAAACCCGAATCGCTTTAAGCTTCTCTCTTTCGTTTTATCAGCTGCAATGGCTGCCCTAATTGGCGCGACCATGCTGATAGTTAGCGGATCTGGCTCACCACGATATGCAGCTGCAGATATCACGATTGCGCTGCTCTTGATGGTGATCTTGGGCGGTCCGATAACTCGTTGGGGCGCAGTTCTCGGTGGGATTCTTTACTCTGTTCTAAGCACTCGGCTGAATTTCATTAGTGAGGGAACTGCCCTAAATTCATTGCCGCGTTTTATTGGTGGACCGTTAGCCGAACCAGCGTTTACTTTGGGTCTAATCTTTATTTTGATCGTGATGTTTGCACCGGGTGGAATCTCTGGTGCTTATTACCGCGCTCGCTTTAAATACCTAAATAAAGGTAAGTAATTGAGCCCAGAATTACTTTGGCAACCAAGCGAAAGCGCTATTGCCAATAGCGCCCTTACCTCTCTTACTGCTGCGGCCATTACTAAAACTGGCTTAAACCTTGACTCATATGCTGACCTGCACAAGTGGAGCATCAGCCAACCTGGTGATTTCTGGTCACTGGTTTGGGATCACTTAGAAATCATTGGCGAAAAAGGCAGCGTCAATTACTCCCCTGGCAAAAACTTCATTGATGCCAAATTCTTTCCCGAGAGCTCACTTAATATTGCCGAGAATATTTTGGCCCAAGGCAAAGCTGACGAAGTTGCAATCGTCGCAATCGACGAAGCCGGTAATCGCAGCGAATTAACCTGGGGCCAACTTCACAGCAAATCGGCCGCGGTTGCCGCAGCTCTTACCGATCTCGGCGTGGTTTCAGGTGATCGCGTGGTTGCCTGGACGCCAAACTATGCCGAAGTAATTGTTTACGCACTTGGCGCTTTAAGTATCGGCGCTGTTGTAAGCACTTCATCGCCAGACTTTGCACCGAACGCGGTTCTAGATCGCTTTGGCCAAATTGAACCTAAAGTTTTATTAGCCGCGCAAAGCTATTCATATAACGGCAAATCATTTGATTGTCTTGAGCGACTCAACGAAATTGCGGCATCACTGCCAACCCTAGTTAAAACAGTGCTAATCACTGATCAAGAGAACGAGTTCACTAGTTTTGATAACTGGATCAAGCCTTACTTAGGCGCCGAACCTAACTTCGTTCGACTGCCCTTTAACCACCCTGGTTTTGTGCTCTTCTCAAGTGGCACGACCGGTAAACCAAAATGCATTATTCATAGCGCGGCCGGGGTTTATTTAAAAGCAGTAGCCGAACATCGCTATCAATTCGATACAACCCCTGGCGATAGAGTTTTCTTCTACACAACTTGTGGCTGGATGATGTGGAACTGGCTAGCAACTGGCCTTGGTGCCGGCGCCACCATCGTGTTATTTGATGGCCAGCCGATGTATCCAAACCCTGAGCGTTTATTTGATATCGCGCAGAACGAGAAATTAGATTTCTTTGGTGTCTCTGCCAAGTTCATCGACTCGGCCGCTAAAGCTGGTTTAATGCCGATACAGACCCATGATCTAAATAATTTAAAAGTGATTGCGTCAACTGGTTCGGTCTTAGTGCCGGAAAGTTTTGATTATGTCTATCGCGATGTAAAGAAAGATGTTCATCTTGCTTCTATGTCAGGTGGCACCGATATCTGTGGTTGTTTCGCAGCGGGTGTGCCAACGCAAGGCGTTTATCGCGGCGAACTACAAGGCCCAGTCCTTGGCATGGCAACTGATGTTTACGACGTAGCCGGAAAGTCAGCTGCCGCCCATGAAAAGGGCGAACTAGTTTGCACTGTGCCTTTTCCGTCAAAGCCAATTGGATTCTGGGGCGATGAAGATAACGCTAAATATCGCAGCGCTTATTACGAAGGTTTTCCAGGCGTTTGGACCCACGGTGACTTTGCCGCTAAAACAAAATCTGGCGGCTTTGTTATCTATGGTCGAAGTGATGCCACGCTAAATTCTAAAGGTGTGCGTATTGGTACTGCTGAAATTTATCGAGTGGTTGAAACATTCGCTCAAGTACAAGAAGCCATGGCAGTTTCGCAAGATTTCGAAGGCGACACTCGCGTAGTCCTTTTCGTAACCCTAAAAAATGGCGCTGAACTAACTCCGGAGTTTGAAAAGGAACTTAAGACTGCACTTCGGGTGCAAGCCAGCCCGCGCCATGTGCCAGATCTAATTGTGGCTGCCCCTGAGCTGCCGCGTACAAAATCAAATAAGTTAGTTGAGTTAGCTGTCGGCGATGTAATCAATGGTCGCGAAGTTCGCAATCGAGATGCACTTGCTAACCCATTAGCACTTGATTGGTTTAAGCAGTTCGCGCTTTAAGAAATACAGCGAAAATCTTTAACTAGCCAATAATTCTGGCAGCTAGATCAGATAATGATTTTCCTTTTAAACTAGGTATGCAGACGCCGTCTAAATCTGATCCGTTAGCAATGAAACCTGATGGGATCCATTCATCGCCATGTATCAGGCCAGCAATTGCACCTAGTAGCGCTGGCATTGAATCAAGCTTTCGCTTATTAATTGTGCCTGCTAGAAGGAAGTCATTAGACGTCTTCGCCACTCTCAAATAGCACAAAATAAGAGCCAGGGACTCTGGGGCAGAAATTGAGTAGGAATAAATACGATCAATTACAACATCTTCCAGAATGTAGGCAACTTCGGTTACAGATTTTGCGCCAGATGTAGCAGTTAGCGCATCGGCCACAACTCTTTGAGACCAACTTCCTTCGGGCAGTTGCTTGAGCGCTTTAGCCACTGCTGCCTCAGCGCTTTCATCTGCCAGTAGCGCCGTGGCCACTGTTGCAAGCGCTAGAGCGCAGTAAATTCCATCTTCGCTATGAGTTACTTCAGCATCTGATCTAGTTTTTTCTAATACCAGAGCTTCATTCCTGCGAAATATCAGAGCTGCCGCTAGTGATCTAACCATCGCCATGTCATCGAAATAATGAGGGTTGTCATGACCGCTCTCTGGCGGCATTTTGCCCGCTTTTAAGTTATCAAGTGCCATCAAAGTTCCGGTTCTGCCTCTTAAGTCTTCATCGTTATTTGCCAGTTTTATCCACCCGGCCTTAGGTTCTAATCCAGACAGATGAATGTCCGCAGAAAAATACAACCACTCGGAGTCATCTGTCGGGCGCGGTGCTAGAAATTCAACGGATTGCGCATGTGTATAGACAGTTGGATAAGTATTTTGCTTTTCATCGAAAGCAAACTGAGTCAAGCTAATCATTCTATTTGAGCGCTTTACATTTAATAGTCTAAGACGATGAGTAGTTGATGGAAATGACATGGCGTCACCAAATGCCAGGCCTAATACCGCTCCACGAATTTTTCTTTCTGGGGAATGACTCACTTGTTACCAATCTCTACTAGTGAATCCGCAACACCTAGCGGTTCCATGCCTTTGGTAAATGCCAAGCACGAGCCACCAACACTTGTTACTGCAACCTTCCATTTATCTGGAATATTTTTATAGCCAGATATTGAACCAGCTACCGCGCCTGCCATTGCAGCGATGGTGTCGGCATCTCGACCTAGGTTTACTGCGAATAACAATGATTTTGCAAAGTCACCCTTGCCATAAAGAACAGATGCCAGCGCAAGTGATACTGCTTCGGGCGCCAAGTCAGCGAAAAAGTACTTAGTTTGTGCCACTTTTTCTAACAATTTCTCAGCATTTACAAAAAGCGTTTCGTTGACATTTTCGTTCAAGATATTTTGAGCATCTACCAAATTTCGGTATGTCCAAGAATCTTTAGGTACTGAATTAAGGGCATCTGAATAAACTTCCAGGTAACCCTTGCCCACCATGCCGCTAGTAACTGCAACGGCAATTGCAATACCCGAATGAATGCCTTCGCCGGAGTGACTTACTTCGCCATCGGCTATTGCCATTCGCTTAGCGGCCGCAATATCGCCATTTGCTAGAACGCCGATTGGCGCTACTCGCATAGCTAAGCCATCGCTCCAGGCATGGTTATGTTGGCCAGAAAATGGTGGCATTAGCCCAATTTTTAAGTTTTGAATCGCATTCATCTCACTAAAGCCAGCGCCTAGAAATGCCGCCGTCTGCGTGCAGACTTTTGATTTCCAAACATTGGCAAAGTCTTCGGCGGTGATGTTAATTCCATACTGCAGTAGTGCCGACGCGGTTAGCAGTGCATATTCAGTGTCATCACTACCTGCTGGTTCGAGATTTACAAAGTCATCAATCGCTCCGTATTTCTCACGGATTGCTTGATAAGACATTCCCTCAACTGGCCTGCCTAACGCATCGCCAATTGCCAACCCAGCCATCGAGCCTCGTGCCCGATCAAGTTGCTGACTCAATTAGTTCCCCTTATTTGAAAATAATAATTCCCGGGCGCTTAGCGTTGCTCTGGCTTTATCAGCATCCTTTTTGCCAATGGCTCTAGCAATATTTGAAAGTTTGTCGGCAGATTGCGAAAAGTCTCTGCGGCTAGCTTTTTCAATATCACTTAACCAATCACTTGGAATGTTCTCGATTCCATTTAGGCCACCAGCTATCGAGCCTGCCATTGTCGCAATTGAGTCAGAGTCGCGACCATAGTTAACGCCACCAAGAACGCTCTTTCTAAAGTCTCCCCCAGCAACAGCGAACATGCCTATCGCTATAGGCAATTCTTCAATCGCAAGTAATCGGCTTGGTTTTCTAGCATCATCACCATGTACTCGATATTCATCTTCTAAAGTATCAAATGGTCTGAAAGCTTGACGTAATACAGGTATTGCCGCTTTCCAGTCTGATACGCCTTCAGCAGCCTTCACAACTGCCTCAATTGCTCTCTTGGTTCCATCATTTGCTAGATCTATCGAACATTCGACAATGTCTTTAACTGTAGTTCCGAATACGAAAGATTGAGCAACGCAAGCGGCAAATACTCCGGCGGCTTCGCGACCAAAACTAGATTGATGTGCGCCCGCAATTTCAATTGCTTCTTTATAAGCACCAACTGGGTCGGCAGCATTTACTACGCCAACCGGGCTCATATACATAGCTGCACCACAATTAACCATGTTGCCAACGCCGGCTTCACGTGGGTCAACGTGACCGAAGTGAAGTCTTTGTACTAACCATTTTTCGGCATAAAAAACTCGATGTACTAAAAGTGTTTCTTTTCCAAGTTCAGGTATATATCTGAACTTCTCTATCATCTCAGGAATTATGTATTTAGCGAATGTAAACGCATCAAGATGATCAGCTACTAGTTCATAGACCGAAATCAATGACTCGGTCATTAAAGTATCGTCAGTTATGTGTCCGTCGCCTTTATGGTAAGGCGAAAGTGGTCGAAACGTTTCAAAGTCAGGATGAAACGGACCCTCAATGCCCTCGACATACCCGCCATAACGAGTCTTAATTTGCTCGGGGCTAAATCCCTCTGTGGTTCCACCGAGTGCGTCGCCAACGGCAGCGCCAGCAATTACGCCTCTAACCTTACTTTCAAACATTTAGTCTCCAAGTTATTTAGTGTCCCCAAGGCCAGGCTTTAGTCTGGCCTTGGGGACGTTCTAGATATGTTTTAGTCTTTAACGGAGACCATTCCAGCCATTTGTTATTGCTTTCTTATACTCATCAAGAGTTATCTTGCCGGTATAAAGCAATTTAGCTTGTGGGTTCTGGAAGGAGCCCTTCCAAGCTTCCCACTGTGGCACGAACAAGAATGGGGCTGTTGTTAGATTTGCACCTTGGCTCATGGTGAACTGCCAGTTTGCATCTTTCTTAAGCGCCTTTACTGCTGCTTGTCCGCTTGCTGTACCTGGAATAGATCCACCAACAGCAATATTTGTCTGAGCAAGATTCTGAGCTTCCATTAAGAACTTAACGAACTTAACTGAATTCTTAGTTTGCTTGCTTTGTGCACTTACTGCATAGATTCCTGCAGTAGGAGCTTGAGCAGCTCCGCCGCTACCTGAAATCATTGGTAGGTATTGGTACTTGATATCTGATTGCAAATCGATGGTGTTAGCCAATGAGTTCTTTGTGAACCAAATCGGCAACTTTCCGTTAAGGAAGTCAGTCTGAGGGCTAGTACTTACGTACTTGCTGCTCATGCTCTTATCAACTTGGATCATGTCATTGATTGTCTTAACGATTTGAAGTTCAGCATCGCCCTGAATTAGACGGGCCTTCGCTCCTGTTGTAACACCTGTGAAGTACTTTGCACCGACTGTTGGACCCATAACCATGGTCAACTTCGCTGCTGAACCAAGTCCGACGCCAATTCCTGACATATCGGCTGTAGTAACCTTCTTTGCAAGCGCGCGAAGGTCATCCCAAGTTAAAGTATCGGTTGGCTTTGGAACGGCTACGCCAAGCTTCTTGAAAAGATCAACGTTTGCTACTGGAATGTATTGCTCAATCATCCACGGCGCGCCAAACAACTTGGCTTTGTAGCTCGCAGTTGTCCAGATTCCTGGATTAATTTCCTTCTGCAAGTAACGAAAATCCGGAGCGAGGTTATACAAATATCCGCTCTTTGCATATTGAAGTGCTGCTGCCGCTTCAGTGTCAATCACATCTGGCGCAGTTCCGGCTAGGAAGCCAGTTGAAAGTTGAGTATAAAGACCCTCTTCATCAACTAGTTCAAGCTTTACTGGAATGCTTGGATTTGCCTTATTCCACTGTGCGACTAAATTCTTTAGTACAGCTATATGTGGTTCTTGCCAGGCCCACGACATGAATCGAAGTTCCTGGGCTGCTGATGCAGACTGCACCGGCACTAGTGTCGCTATTGAAATTGCACCAATAGCTGCCAAAGACAAAAGCTTAGCTTTTGCATTAAAGCGACTTTGCTTCATTTCTCCCCCTACATTGGTTGGTTTTTAAAACATCACGACTAACTCTTGACCGCACCTGCGACCAAGTTAGCTGTGAATTTTCGTTGTAGCACTATGAACAGAAGAAGAGTCGGTATTACTGAGAGCACAGTCGCTGCAGCAAATGGTCCGAATAAACCCAACCCCTCCGTTCCGATAAATCTTGCTAATTGGGTAGTGAGAGTTTGCTTCTCATTTCCTTGCAAGAACACAGTCGCAACCAGGAAGTTATTCCAGGTGTTAATAAAGGCATAAATAAAGACCACAATTGAGCCGGGCAGGATCAACGGCAGGACCACATAACGAAGTACTTTGAGTCCAGATGCGCCATCGATTCTGCCAGCTTCTAGAATTTCGGTTGGAACATTCTTAACAAAGCCGCGCTGTAGCCATAGTGAAAACGGCAAATTGAAAATAACGTAAAGGATGATGGCTCCGGTAAAAGTATTAAATAGGCCAATTTTCACATAGATCAAAAAGAGCGGGAAAACTGTCAAAATTGATGGGAAGACTTGAGAACTCAAAACCCAGCCAGTTGCCACCTTTGAAAACCAGCCTTTTGATTGTGCAACTAAGTAAGCCGCAGGGGCTGTCACAGCGGTGGTAATAAAAGCAGAAACCGTTGAAATCCATAAGCTATTCCAAGCCGCAACCAAGATTCCGCTGCGATTTACCGCTTCGGAGTAATTTGCCCAATCTGGCTTAGTCGGGAACCAGATCAAATCACTACTGCCGATTTGTAATTCTTGTTTAAGAGAGGTGGAAACCAGCCAAAAAAGCGGCAGTCCAAAGAAGATGGTAAAGAATACGGTGCCGATTACTCTTAAAGTTTTCATTGATTGCTCTCTCGCATCTGCTTCCTCAAAATCGCATAGACAAGAACTAGTTCAAATAGCGCAATAGTCACACCTAACGCACTTGCATATCCAAACTGTCCATATTTAAATGCTTGTCTAAATGCGAAAACAATTGGAATTTCCGAATTTGGTGGTGGGAACGAACCCAGAATCACATAAATCAAATCGAATGCGCCAAAGTTCCAAATCAGGTTTAACGCAAATAACGGTACCAATACCGGGCGCAGGTGCGGAAGAATCAAATGTCGTAGTTTTTGAAGCGGAGTAACGCCATCAATATCCATAGCTTCTGAAAGTTCGCGGGAGAGTATTTTTAAAGAGGCTAACGCGGACAAAGTGATCATGGGCATCAAGGCCCACGCGCCAATCACAAGTAAGGTCGGGAAGAAGAGCGTTGGATCTTCCAGAAAACCAATTTTGCCAGCCGGAACATTGAGTTTTCTAAGAATCACATTAAATGGCCCGCTATTAACGTTCATTAAAGTAATCCAGATAACGGCAATTGCTGGTGGCGACATTGCCCAAGGGGAAAGTGCTAACAACTTCAATGGAAACATGTAGCGCTTATTTTGATTCAGCAGCAGTGCGACACACACACCCATAATTGTGGTTAGAACTGTCACCAGAATAGACCAGATCAAACCGAGTTTAAATGAGGCAAAAAACTGCATATCTGTCAGCATGTATTTGAAGTTGGCAAGACCAACAAAATTGATGTCGACATCAATTCCAGCTACCCAGTCAGTGAAGGCGGCTAATACCGAAAGAATAATTGGGACCGTGCTCACCAAAATAATTAAAACGAGCAGTGGAGCAAGCAGAATCTTGACTGATCTGTCTTGATTCTTAATTGTCGAGATTCGCTTTGTCATGCCGATTCCCGTTCCACTAATTCTGGAGCAATACTGATCTTTCGATAAGCCGTAGTCGGATCGTTCAATCGATCTAAAATGAACTTGGCGGCCAGCTCGCCGCGAAACTCAGACTTATAGTCGATCGAAGTTAAGGCTGGGCTGAGAACGCTTGCTAAATCAGTATTATCAATTCCTATAACTGCAATTTTATTTGGAACATCAATTTTCAAAGTCGATAGAAAACGCAAGGCTGCCGCTGCTAACAAGTCGTTAGCGCAGATAATCGAGCGGTATGTGCTGATGTTTTTAACTTTACCCAGAGCTGACAGACCAGCTTCAACGTTAAAACTTTCAGCTTCAACCACATGCTTGGTGCCATCTATCCCACGGCTTTGCATGGCTTCAAGGAAGCCTTTCTTTCTATTTCGTCCAGGAATTGTAGAAGATGGACCATTTAAGAAGAGAACATCTCCGCCATACTTATTGACCAGATAGGCAAGAGCTAGTTCTACTGCGCCTGAGGCAACTTTTATCGTGTCTACTTCTTCATGTACTTCGACGTTACCAATTACTACAGCCGGAATACTTAATTTCATGAAGGCTTTTCTAATTCTTGGATCATCCACTAAAGATAGAAAGATAAAGCCATCGGCATAATTGGAATCGAGTGAATCGATCAAAGCTAGATTTTCTTCTACTGATAAGTTTCGTGGCGCTAACATCAAGCGGTAATCAGTTTTATTCAGAATGTTCTGAACACCTTTAGTAATTGTTTGATAAACCGGGTTAGAAATATCAGGCACCGAAAGGCAGATTTGCTGAGTTTTACTTGCTCGCAAAGCTCTACCTGCTGAATTTGGCTTAAAATTTAGGGCTGATATAGCTTTCGTAATTCTTGGTTCGATCTCTTCTCGAACAGTCTGGCCATTAATAAAGCGTGAAACTGAAGCAATAGAGACATTAGCCTCGCGGGCGACATCATGCATCGTTGCTCTGGTTTTATTGCTTCGAGTCATCGCCCTGCTCCTTCCTACTGTAAACGTTTACAGTAAGTTAGTGCTGGGGTATGCCTAAGTCAAGAGATTTAGAGATTTCGCAACGATATTTTTATAACGATTTGTTTATCCAAAAACGAAGAGAATCTCCTGCTTGGGCAGCCCAGGCAGATTCGGTGTGCGCCGCCCCTTCATAAAGAGTGAAAGCTAAATCGCGATCGAATGAATATCCCTTATCAATTAACAGCTTATGAGCATGATTTTGAAACTCGCCATACTCTGAATCAAATCCTTGAGTGCCATGAGCCATCCAAATTTTATGTTTGCCCGGCTCGGGCAAGCCAGCAACCGTTAATTCAACAAGCGGGTATTTACCAATAGTCCAATGTGTGGAATGGGCCAGCGCAGTATGAAACTTTTCTGAGTGGTCCTTGAGTGCATACAACGTACTGAGCCCGCCTCTGCTGGCACCGATCATTGCTGTTTTCTCAGGTGAATAAGCAGCATTCGTGCGACTTAAAACTTCGGGAAGGTATGAATTAAAAATCTCATTTAAATATATATCGCCCTTTGTTGCGCTGATATCAAATGGACCATTCTTCGGAAAGAGCGGAATGCCTGATTTAAAGTAACTATCTGGTGAAAGATCAAGACCACGAGCAACTGAATCCCCCACTTGCCCTTGATGCCAAATACCAATAATCAAAGGTGGCGTCACATTTAGTTCTGCCGCTACCTTGATCGAGTTTTGAGCTAACTCCCATGTTGTTGATTTCTTAGCTGTTCTGGTATCAAAAATACATTGACCATCGTGGGCGATGAGAATTCGATCTGTGGCTGTCTCAGGTGCCCAGTATTCAATTGTGCGCGCACCAATATTAAGTCGGCGCACGGGGCTGCTTACGCCCTCAATGAAATACTCAATCTCGCTAGCCATCTTGAAATATTAACAGAGTCGTTTTTGGGCAAAGAAAAACCCTCGCGAACCGGATAACCCGCGAAGGTAGTTTCTTTAATATGGGAAAAGTTTAGTGGGTTTTAAACCCTAAACCTTTCATTTAGATCAGCGTGTCTTAGCTGCAGCCTGAGGTGTTGCCGCAGCCTTCGCAGACGTAGCACGCACCTGAGGCACGCATCTTCACACCGCAAGTCATGCATAGCGGAGCATCGGATGCCACACCGGTAATTGCTTCCATTAGTTCAGTTGAAGAGTTGTAAGCACGTGGTGCTTCTTCAATCTTCACATCTTGAACATTGGCAGCTGGTGCTGCTGGGGCAACTGCGGCAGGAGCCGCTGACTGAGACAAGGTCTCGGTCACTGCTGCAACATCTGGGGTGTATTCACCGGTTTCTAGGGCGCGTGTGCGCTCTGCTGATGTGTATAGACCCATTGCACTGCGAGTTTCAAATGGCAGGTAATCAAGTGCTAGACGACGGAAGATGTAATCCATCATTGATTGCGCCATACGAATATCTTGATCATCAGTCATACCAGCTGGCTCGAAGCGCAAGTTAGTGAACTTCTCTACGAAAGTCTCTAGCGGTACGCCGTATTGCAAACCAATTGATACCGCAATTGAGAAGGCATCCATTACGCCGGCAAGTGTTGAACCTTGCTTGCCTAGCTTTAGGAATACTTCGCCAAGAGCGCCATCGGCGTATGCACCTGAAGTCATGTAACCCTCAGCGCCGCCAACAGCAAATGATGTTGTAGTTGATGGACGTGACTTTGGAAGGCGCTTACGTGTTGCAGCGGCAGGTGCCACAGCTTCTACTTCAACTTCCTTCTTCTTTGCCTTGCCATCAGATAACGGTTGACCAACCTTGCAATTGTCGCGGTAAACGGCAAGTGCCTTGATGCCCATCTTCCAGCTCTCGTAGTAAACCTCTTCAACATCTTCAACTGTTGCATCTTCTGGCAGGTTAACGGTCTTTGAGATCGCACCTGATAGGAATGGCTGGCAAGCAGCCATCATGCGAACGTGGCCCATTGGCGCGATTGATCGTGCACCTAGTGCACAATCGAATACGTCGTAGTGCTCTTGCTTTAGGCCAGGCGCGTCAATGACGTGTCCGTTGTTTGCAATGAATTCAACGATTGCTTCGATGGTTTCATCGGCATAGCCAAGCTTCTTTAGCGCAGCTGGAACAGTTTGGTTCACGATCTGCATTGAACCGCCGCCAACTAGCTTCTTGAACTTAACTAGTGAAAAGTCAGGTTCGATACCAGTTGTATCGCAATCCATCATTAGGCCGATGGTGCCAGTTGGGGCAAGCACAGAGATCTGTGCGTTACGCCAGCCGTTTTTATCGCCAGTTGAAAGACAGGCATCCCAAGCCTTGTTTGCTTCGGCCCAAACATCTTTATCAAGCGTTGTCATTGACTTAGCAGATGATGATGCAGCCGCGTGCTTGCGCATTACGCGAGCATGTGGCTTAGCGTTCTGTGCGAAACCATCGTATGCACCAACAATGCCAGCTAGTTCAGCTGAGCGCTTGTAGGTAACACCTGTCATCAATGAAGTAATCGCACCAGCTAGAGCGCGGCCACCTTCTGAGTCATATGCAAGACCTGATGCCATAAGTAGCGCGCCTAGGTTGGCATACCCAATTCCAAGCTGACGGTATGCACGAGTTGTGTCACCGATTGCTTGAGTTGGGAAATCTGCGAAACAGATTGAGATATCCATGGCAGTGATGATTAGTTCAGCTGAGCGAGCAAAGCCCTTTGCATCAAATGAACCATCTTCCTTAAGGAACTTCATCAAGTTAAGGGAAGCCAAGTTACAAGATGAGTTATCTAGTGACATGTACTCAGAACATGGGTTTGATGCATTGATGCGACCGGTCTCAGGATTGGTGTGCCAATCATTGATGGTGTCGTCATATTGAATTCCTGGATCAGCACATGCCCATGCAGCTTCGGCCATCTTGCGGAATAGCGCGCGTGCATCAACTGTTTCAATAACTTCACCAGTTGAACGCGCAGTTAAACCAAAGCCAGTGCCGTTCTCGTATGCGCGCATGAATTCATCGCTAACACGAACTGAGTTATTTGCATTCTGATATTGCACAGAAATAATGTCTTTGCCACCGAGATCCATGTCAAAGCCAGCATCGCGAAGTGCGCGAATCTTGTCTTCTTCAGCAACCTTGGTCTCAATGAATTCTTCGATATCTGGATGATCAACATCTAGAACAACCATCTTGGCCGCACGACGTGTTGCGCCACCTGACTTGATTGTTCCGGCAGATGCATCAGCACCGCGCATGAATGAAACTGGGCCAGAGGCTGTGCCACCTGACTTAAGCAATTCCTTTGACGAGCGAATACGGGAAAGGTTTAGACCAGCACCTGAACCGCCTTTGAAGATCATTCCTTCTTCGCGGTACCAGTTAAGAATTGAATCCATGGTGTCATCAACTGACAAGATGAAACATGCTGATACTTGCTGTGGCGCCTTGGTGCCAACGTTAAACCAGACTGGAGAGTTAAAGCTAAAGATCTGGTGTAGCAACATGTAGGTAAGTTCGTGCTCGAAGATCTGCGCATCTTGTTCAGTGTTGAAATAACCGTTTTCTCTTCCGGCCTTCGTGTAGGTAAGAACGACGCGATCGATTACCTGTTTCAAGGACCATTCACGGTTTTCATGGCCAACTGCGCCACGGAAATACTTTGTTGTAACAATCATTGACGCGTTTACTGACCAGAAGTCAGCGTATTCAACGCCACGTTGTTCAAATACTGTTTCGCCAGTTTTCCAGTTGGTCTGGACCACATCGCGGCGCTCCCAAGTTACTTGGTCATATGGGTGCACACCTTCGGTGGTGTAAATACGTTCGATTGTTAGGCCCTTCCCAGGCTTTACTTTCGCTGCTACTCGGTTGATAACCGTATCTGACATGTGAATCTCCATTTTCTTATATCGCGTCGTTTTTAAATCAGAACTGCTGACTACAAATGAGTGCTGTGAGCCCTGATTTATAATGCTTTTAAAGCTATTAAGTTTTCCTATTAAATTATTCCTAGTGGGGATCGCTAGGTTTTTTCTTCAGTAGGTGCCGTACGGGAAGGTGCAGTTATTTCGCGGAGGAAGTAACTGCAGTTGTGCTTTTTTCTGGGGAATTCTTTGAAGCGGGAGTTGAAGGAGCCGCGCGGAGAAGTGCGATCTCACCTTCAAAATCTTCAAGGGAGGAAAAACTACGGTAAACCGAAGCAAACCGTAAGTAGGCGACCTCATCGAGTTCGCGAAGTGGCGCCAAAATAGCTAAACCAACTTCTTGAGCTTCGATTTCGGCTTGACCGGTAGCACGCAAAGTTTCTTCAACTCGCATTGCCAACAGAGCAAGATCATCATCATTTACTGGGCGGCCTTGGCAGGCCTTTGTTACGCCGGCGATAACTTTTTCGCGGCTAAATGGCTCGGAGGCACCAGATCGCTTAACAATGTTAAGCAAGGTGGTCTCTTGGGTAGTAAAGCGAGCGCCGCATTCGGTGCATTCGCGGCGACGGCGAATTTGTGCGCCATCTTCGGCTGGGCGAGAGTCGACTACGCGGGAATCGTCATGTCGGCAGAATGGGCAGATCATGCGGCGTGTCTCCTTTCGAATGCTGCGGTTTTCTAAATTTAGGTGTAATGGACTTTCCTGAGAAAACCCATAAGTAGGGTTGAAAACCACTACTAATGGAACTATATCTCATGTCGACCACTACATCTAGTGGTAACTATAAGTTAAGACTTGAGGGTTTTGCGGGATGTGCCTTGTGTCGGGGCTAATCCGCGTGTCGCGAAGGCTACGCTCAGGGCTGCCGAGCATGCCTGGGCCCCAGCAAGCGGGGCTAGCCGCAGGCTAAAGACGAATTACTTGATTGGTACTCGAAGCTTTTGACCAGCTTCGACATCGACACCGCTAAGTGAATTAGCGGATGCAATATCTGCAACAAGTGATTGCACATCGCCACCATCTGCCATTTGCGAAGCAAGTGACCAAAGAGTTTCACCGGCAGCAACTGTTACAACAACGTATGACTTTGCCGCATCACTTGCACCATTGTTAGATGCGCTAGAACCATTGATTTTGGCTGCTTTTAGCGATTGCGCACTAGCTGATGAATTTGCATTAACACCAGCAACGTTATTACCTGCTCCGGCCTTCATTGCAAAGCCTGCACCTAGAACTATCGAGAGAGAAAGAACCAAGAGCGTGCGCGCTAAACGACCACGACGGGTGAGGCCCACACCGGCGGACGGACGGTCGAAGTTATATGTGCCAGCGGGGAAGGTTGCTGTGCTCATGGTCTTTCTCCTTCAATTTGTAGGTACTGCCTTTATTCGAACACTTGTTCGTATATGTCATAGTAAACACCCCACCACTGACAAAAAGCAAGCCGAAAGCGAACAAATGTTCGACATTTTCGAAAATATGTTCTACTCTTAACCCATGAGCGAAAAATCCAATGTTTCCGAGCTTCCAGATACCCCAGGCCCACACGGCCTAACCGGGCGCCAGCTTAAGATCCTCGAAGCGATCAAGACTGCCGTAGATACCCAGGGCTATCCCCCAACGATGCGCGAACTAGGCGTTGCTGCCGGGTTAACCTCAACAGCCAGTGTTTCCTACCAGCTTGAGTCCCTTGAGAAAAAAGGTTTCATCCGCCGCGATGCCACCCGAGGACGTGCCATTGAAGTTCTGATGCCAGATGAAAAGACGGCCGAGAATTCCACCTCAGTAGATAAGACCAAATACATCCCTCTTGTAGGTCGCATCGCAGCCGGTGGCCCAATTACGGCAGAACAAGAGATCGAAGAGACATTCCCACTGCCTGAATCCTTAGTTGGTAGCGGTGAGCTCTTCATGCTTCGCGTTGTCGGAGAATCAATGATTGATGCCGCAATCTGCGACGGAGACTATGTAGTAATCCGCTCTCAAAAGGATTGCAACAATGGCGAAATCGTCGCTGCCATGATCGATGGCGAAGCAACCGTTAAAACATTCTCACGCAAGAACGGCCAGATCTGGCTACTACCTGCCAATGACAACTTCGCACCTATCGATGGAAATAATTGCGAGATCCTGGGCAAGGTAACAGCGGTGATGCGGAGTGTCCGTTAACTCTTAATCACCAGGTCTGTACTCAACCCCTCAACTACTCCATGTAAATATCTCGCACTTAATCTCTTTGCTATCGAGGGCAGCTACGAATTCTTCTCCTCTGCCGGCATCTGAGATCTGTTGAACTATTGCAAGGATGTCACTGGTTGGGTCTAGGCCGAACTTATTGGCGATTGCTGCGAATTCTTCTGGGGCTACGGTTTGGATTACTTCGTAGTCGCCTTCGTTGTCATGGCGTGCGTAGTATTCAAATTGGAGTTTGAGGTTTTGGCCATCGAGGGATGCATAGCGAACTGGCTTGCCATCTGCGCCTCTGACTTTAATCTCTGCCATTTGTTTACCTCCAAGTGCAGGGTACAACGCATTGCTGACAGGGATGTCAGTGGCTATCAATATGGTTTAGATATGCAACCAAAGCCGCCAAGACGTAAGCAACTGCGAACGCTGACTTGTCCTGAATGCCAGCAGAAAGGGCTACTCCGTGAGTTGTTGTGGGGAATGCCCGGTGACGATTTTGATCACGAGAAGTACGCATCTGGTGGGTGTTGCTTGCCTTCGCAGTGGCCGCCTGATGTGGAATGTTCTGGGTGCGGGTTTCAGGGCTATCGCGATGTGATCAGTGGGTTTGAGATGTATCCGCCGATTACTTCTTCTTATAACCCGATGGGCACTTAGGGTTAACTGCGGTAACTTTCTTGGTCAGTTTTCCCTTGATGCAGGTAATCGTGGTCTTCTTAGTAGCAGAGGACTTTGCATCTGCTTCTTGTTTTGCCTTTAGATCTTCGGCGGCCTTTGCGTCTGCATCTTGCTTGGCCTTTAGATCTTCGGCGGCCTTTGCGTCTGCATCTTGCTTGGCCTTTAGATCCGCGGCCGCCTTTGCGTCTGCATCTTGCTTGGCCTTTAGATCCGCGGCCGCCTTTGCATCGGCTTCTTGTTTTGCCTTGAGTTCAGCTGCTGATTTATCGGCGGCGGCCTTTGCTTCCGCATCTTGTTTAGCTTTTAGCTCCGCGGCTGTTTTTTCGGCCAAGGCTTTTGCCTCTGCATCTTGCTGAGCTTTTAGTTCGGCTGCAGCCTTGGCATCTGCTTCTTGCTTAGCTTGGTCTTCTCGTAACTTATCAATTACTGCAACATATTCGCGGTCTGCATTAAATCTCGGTATGGCGTTTGTATTTTTTGTGACAAATGCGTCACGCTCTAACCAACTGCTTGGCCCTAATTTTTCCACTTCAATTTTATTTAGCGCTACTGAGTTTGGGCCGTACCAACGGCTATATGACCAGTCTCCTAAAATTGCCCCACTCGTAGGAGAACTTGAAACCTCAGCTACCTGGAATTCGTAGTTGGATACATAATCAGGCAGAAAATACCAACGCCGTTCTGAAGGGTCTGGGTAAGTCGAGACCGTAAAGCATCGCTTGCCATCCTTTAAAACCTGGTCAGCATTTAGCCAAACTGTGTCACCTTGTTTTCTGAAACGAGTCAGGAAGGCTTTTGTCGCAAGTCTGTCAGATTGACTCTGCGGTGTTTGAGAATTAATGCTGATTACTATGAAGTCGCCGATCCCCATACAAGTATCAAAAGAGCCTGATAGTTCTGGGTATCCTGTAGCGCCCGGGCTGGCATACACACTGACTTTTGGCGATTCAGAATAACCACCATTAGCGCCTAGCGCTAAAACTTTGACGTAATAAAGATGGTTACCCGGCAGTCCCGAGATCGTCGTTCTTGTCTCCGATGCTGGCACAATTTTTTCACCATAATCAAGAACATTCTGCTGTCCAAACCATTGAACTATGTACGAACTGACATTGCTTGCTGCCGACCAAGAAACATTTATTGCACCATTCTTTCTGGACTTGTCTGGCAGATTAAAAGTATTCGCACTTGGATCTAAGTTGGCATCTGGAATTGGCGCGTAGTTGGCTTTTGTCGCAGAAATGGTTGCTATGCAACCAGCATCAGATGCGTAGAATTTCGGAGAGCAAAAACTTGCAGGTTCTGAATCGTGAGCACCATATTCATCGTTAGATTTAACGTTAACTTCATATATTGAACTAGGTCGTAAATCAGTTACGCGCATTTCTGTAACATCAGATGCCACATTGTATTTTTCAATTGACCAAGTGCTACCGTTGTTTGGAATCACTTCTTTGTTGATACTAGTTAACTCGACTGTGTAACCATTCTTAGGAGTGCCCGATTTTGGTTTCGACCAGGCTATATCAACTGATGTAGAACCAGTGGCTCCTGGTACGACCCGCACATCCAATGGTGAAAGACTTGACTCAGGTGGCTTGTAAGAGGGACGCTTGGCTCCCCCGAACGTAATTTTGATCATTATTTTTATGGAAACAGTAATTTTTATTTGAGCAGCTTGAGCTGTTGGCTGTATAGAAAAATAGCCTGCGATCAATGTAAAAACCAACAGAATTCGAAGGAATCTATCTCTCACTAATGAGCTCCAAAACACTGCATGGCTGAATAATATTGTAAATAATTAAAATACCTAGTTAGCTAGCATCAATTCCTAGCAGACCCACATCAGCAAATCCTTTTGAATGGCTATCTTCGGGGTGCGGCTTTCAGGGTTATCGCGATGTGATCAGTGGGTTAGAGATGTATCCGCCGATTTAGTCGCTTATCGCGGCTACTTCTTTAGTTCAGCTAGCTTCTTCTCAACCTCTGGATAATCAGGGTTATCAACCAATATCTTTTCTAAGTCCTTTACGCCCATCGCCTTCTTGCCCATAAGGCCATAGGTAACGCCACGTTCAAAGAGTGCGCGATGAGCCAGAGCTTCGGGCATCTGCTTCTGCTTCAGTGCTCGCTTAAAGCATTCAATGGCAGCTTCGTGCATATCCTTGCCCCGAAATGCCACACCACGTAAGACCATCATCATTGCGGTTGCATCATCGAATACTTCGATATCTTCGGTTGTCTCAATTGCGCCATCAAAATCACCTACTGAGATTTCAATGTCAGCAAGTGAAATACCAACCATTTGATCAGGTTCAATCTGCATCAATACAGCAACTGCATCGTCATACTTCTTTAGTGACTGCAAAATCTCAGACCAGATAAATCCCAGCGTCTGCACGTTGTAGTGCAGCTGCGTGGTGATGCCAGGTGAAATAGTTACACCTGGCTTAATGCCCTTGAAATACTTGAGTACATACTTATTGCTAAATGCTGCATCGCGTTGTTCCCATAGCGTTGCGCCCCATTTAGCGACGTCGGTTTCCCATTTTTCATCGGTGGCACCATGTAAGAAGGAGATTAAATCCAACGGATACTTCAGCTCTGGGTAGAGCTCTTTAAGCGCATTAGCTTTCTCAATTACCGAGCTCGGATCATCACGATGATCTGAGTTATAAATATCAAGTAAGAACTTATTGAGTTCGCGCTCAGGTTTGCGCGCAAATAATCCTGGTGCAGGTGGGGCTTGCCAAGTTTCGGTTTCTTGCGCAATTGCAGCAGCCGAAGATCTGCGACTACGCGTGCCACTACTGAGTGTTTCCACGTTATAGATACCTGTGCCAGGAATGCCGGTGCTAACTGTCCTTCGACCTTTTGAGTTGATTGTGTAGCGAGCTCCGGGAACACCGAAGGAAAGGCCCACAGTTTCTTTGCTGAAATTCAACCGCACACCGGGCATTAATTTCATTGACCGTCTAAAGCGAAGACTCATGGGACTAACCTACGCCAGCATTGCCCGAAAGACGCTGCTTTCTTCTAAACCATACAATTCACCCATGACTTTTACCCTGTATTCAACATCTTGGTGTGGCCCATGCAAGCGACTAAAGGGACATCTGGCAGAACTCGGAATCAGCTTTACTGAGGTTGATATTGAGCAATCCCCTGAGGCAGCCGCCCTAGTTGAATCGCTAAACAATGGCAATCAGATGGTGCCGACTCTGGTTTTCTCAGATGGAACTTCGCTGACTAATCCATCGGCGATGGCGGTTAAAGAGAAGCTCAGCGCGCTTTAGTCTAAATCGAATCAGCTAAGTACTGCCCGATTTTGCTGTAGTAAGTCTGCTCATCCATTTTTAAAACCATTTGAATAGCTTCTTCCCAAGTTGAGCCTTTGGTGATGGCCTCCAGAAATAAATGCATATCTTCGATTGAATAGTTTTGGTATGTCCATTCAAGTGCGAACCAACCTAGTGAGTAGCCAAGCTCGTTCTTAAAGCAGAAGTCACCATCGGTCTTCAGCTTATTAAGAACGCCAACCCATTCTTCTTTTGTGTAGGAGGAGCCTTTTGGGTAGACCTTTAGCAGACGGCTAATCTCAAAATTTCTATAACCAGATGGATCCCCCTTTGTCGCGATAGATGATCCAAAGAGATTTGCTTGACCCTCCATGAACCAGCAAGCAACCGTGTTTGTTTTTGAAGTTTGGTAATTGTCGGCGATCAACTGAGCTTGATAGTTATGGACAGTCTCGTGGTGAACAGTCATGGACGTGGGAGCTATTTTGTAATTACTTCCGATCATGTTGTATTGAGCGAAGATTCCACCTTCGCGCACGCCGGTGCCATAACCACAGAAAGAAGTTGATGTAACAGTGCAGTGGCCCAAGATGCCAGTGTCTTTATTCCAAGTGTTCCAAGATCTGCTTACCGGATTTGGGCCCTCGAAAATTGCCGTTGTTTCATACCAACAAGTCCAGTCTTTCTCGCTCATCAATAGCCAATTAATTTTTGCCGTGGATTTATAGATCGTCGCCCAGAATGAATAGGCATCTATATAGGCATTTTCGGTGATTGCTGCCATTGCCGGATCTACATTTGGGCAACGAACGTAATTAAAACTTGGACTTATCTTCTTCTCAGCGGCGAGATATCGACTATAGATATCCAGATTCATTTTCTCAAGTGCCGTAAGGACTTTTGAAGGAG